>NZ_JBEXUD010000064.1:0-55348 GCF_040614215.1 Dactylosporangium sp. NPDC006015 | reverse complement strand
GCGCCGGCGACCGCCGCCCGGGCGGCGACGAAGTCCGGCCCCGGGTCCTCGCGCCGGGTCGCGCCGCCGATGTGGGCCAGCAGCCCCAGCACGCCGGCCCGGTCCGGCACCCGGGAGTCGCCCGCGAGGCCGAGCAGGAACGGGATCGCGGCGACGGTGCTGTCGAACACGTCACCGTGCAGGTGCACCGCCCCGCGCAGCCCGTTCAGCGCGTCCGCACGCGCCTCCGGTTCCGGCCCGACCAGCCGGCGGAGCAGGTCCGGCACGTCGTCGGCGGCGCCCCAGGCGTGGCCGAGCGCCGCCCAGTCGACCCCGTCCAGATCGTCCGGGTCCTTGATCACGGCGGCAGCGTGCCAAACCGGCGCAACGCCACGGCGCCTCCCGCCGGTCCGGTTGAAGCCACAAGGCGTTTTGGTTGTGTCCGCTGCTCGACACGCGGTTCGACAACCGGCCTCTCAAGTCCAGGCGTGATCGATGTGTCCGACATCCACACATCGTCATGAGGAGATCACCGTGCTGCTTCGCATCGGCACCGCCGCTGTCGCGCTCGCCGCCACCGCCCTGTTCGTCTCGCCCGCCGCGGCCGCTCCGGCGGAAGGGCCGATCGACGCCATCTCCGGCAAGGTCGGCCTGTCCGGCGACCCGTACACCCCGTCGGCCGTCGCCGAGATCGGCGTCATCAACAGCGGCGCGACGGCGCTCGAGGGCCGGTTCATCCTGGAGCTGCCGACGGGCTCGGTCACCGTCGAGCCCGGCCAGTGCGACACCGGCACGAAGGCGGGCACCTGGATCTGCTCGGCCGGCACCGTCGCCCCGAACGTGGGCAACCCGAAGACGGTCGGGATCAAGATCCGTTCAACGACCGGCGAGCCCGTCTTCCAGGTGTCGACGCTGGGCTACCTGCAGGGCATGGCGCCGGACGGCACGCTCGGGAGGCGCAACGACTTCGTGGTCGCGTGGCCGGACAAGGGGCCGCTTCGCCTGTCCGCGCAGGCCGGTCCGGTCAGCGACGGGCACGTCGACGTCGCCGTCCGCGTCACGAACGCCGGCAGCTTCACGTTCGGCCAGTACTACCTCGTCGCCTACACCGCGGGCGGCGTGCGCGCCGTGTCGCCCGCCTGCACCGGCAGCGGCCGGATCCCCGCCGAGCAGGGCTGCGAGATCCACCGCACCGGCCCGTTCGCGGCCGGCGCGCAGGACACGTTCACGATCCGCCTGTCCGTGCCGGCGAAGCGGTCGGAGGTCGAGCTCGTCCTCACGCCGACCAACCGGTACACCAACAAGGACACCAAGGTGAAGCTCACCGTCGGCACCACGTCCGCGACGACGCCGGCCCCGACCTCCCCGGCCGCGAGCGTCTCACCGGTCCCGGCGCTGCCGAAGACCGGGACGAACGTCGGCCTGCTCGCCGTGTCCGGCGGGCTGCTGCTGGCCGCCGGTGCGGGCCTAGTGCTCGTCGGCGCCCGCCGCCGCTTCCGTACGGGCTGAGCGTAGGGCGATCGCGGCGGTGGCGGTGCCGGTACAAGAACACCACCGGCACCGCCGCGACCGGCGGCTCATCGGATGCCCAGCGCGCTCATGAGCAGCGCGGCGACGGCGTCCCGGTGCTCCGGGCTGTCCCGCCAGCGCAGCCTGCGTCCGGCCTCGACCACCACGCCGAAGCCGGCGTGGATCAGCACCCGGGCCTGGCGCGAGTCGAGCTCCGGACGCGCCGACCGCAGCTGCTGCTCCCACACGGCGATGTGCTCCCGCTGCGCGACGACCAGCGGCCGTTGCAGGTCGGCCGGCAGGCCGGCGAGCTCGGCGTTGGCGACGCTGGTGAGTGCCGTGTGCTCGAAGCTGTACGCCACGTAGGTCGCGGTCAGCGCGACCACCGCGTCGTGCGGGTCGGCCGTCCCGCGGAGGTTCTGCTCCACCGCCTGGGCCAGCAGCCCCGCCGCCTGCAGGCAGGCCGCCGCCAGGATGTCGGCCTTGCCGGGGAAGTACCGGTAGATCGCGGACGGGACCAGCCCGACGGCCTCCGCGATCCTGCCGTTCGTGACGTTGGCGAAGCCGTCCCGCTCGAACAGCGGGATGGCGGCCGCGAGGATCTCCGAGCGCCGGGTGCGTGCCACGGGCTGGGCGGGCAGGTCGACGAGGCGCGCGATGCCGGTGGCCGCCGCCGGGTCGGTCGCGGCCACGCGCAGGGCGGACCCGACCAGCACCTCTTCGAGGCGGCGCTGCGCGATCGCGGTGTGGTGCATCGTGATCGACCCGATCGCGCCGAGTGCCGCGACGGCCCGCAGGTGCTCGTCCGGGAGCGGATGCTCGCGGTGTACCGCGTCCGCCACCCGGGCGACCACGTGCGCGAACTTCGCCCTGAGCGCCTGCCGGTCGCCGCGATCGAGGTACCTGGCCTCCCATCGGTACACGCCGCCCGACGCGCGATGGGCGACGGTGACCCGGGCGGCGGCGGCGAGGACGTCGGCCAGGGAGGCTTCGGCGGGCACGTCGTCGAGCGCGGCGACGAGCCGGTCGGCCATGACGTTCGCGCACTCGGCGAACAGCGCGTACTTGTTCGGGAAGTGCCGGTAGAGGGCCGCCGCGGTGATGCCCATGCTGGCGGCGATCTCCTCCATGGACGCCGCGTGGTAGCCCCGTTCGCTGAACATCCGGCCGGCCGCTTCGATGACGAGCTGCTTGCGGTTGCGGGGCCGGACGGCCGCGGTCGACTCGGTGGTCACAGCGGCGACCGACCAGGCGTGTGCGGGAGCCCGCCGGACGCGCCGGTCAGGGGTCCGCACCGCAGCGGCACGGCGATGTCCCATGGCATGCCGCCGATCCTGACACATGACCGGGCGTCGGCCACGGTACCGGCGGCGACGGCCGCCCTCCGGCGCGGCGGAGATTCCCTGCGCGGACGCCCTTGCCGACCGGCGGATTGTTTCGTATGTTAACGGAGAATCACACATCGACTTCCGTAAGGTTGTCGCTGTCCGCCACTGCTTAGCCCCTGCATGAGCAGCGCCCATGCCTTCACGGAACCGGGGTAAGTAAATGAGCAATCTCAACTTCAACCGACGGAGCGTCCTCTCCCTCGGCGTCGCGCTCGGCCTGGTGAGCGCGGTGGGCGCCGTCCCGGCCGCGGCAGCGCCCGCCGCCGCGGGCACCGACCCGTGGTGGGCCTGGGACGACGAAGTGGACCAGCTGGTCGCCGGGCTGCTCGACAACGGCCAGGTCCCAGCGGTCAACACCGCGATGCGGTCCTGGGTCAACAACAGCGACGCACTGCCCAGCGGCCTGCCCGCCAACCTCCGCACCTACCTGCAGCAGGTCAACACGCTGCCCTCCTGGGCCGACCGCAGCAAGCTGCGTCTCGCCGCCGACTTCAACCGGCGCAAGGACACCTACCTGTTCATGCTGTACGGCCTCGGCAGCGGCATCATGAGCACGGTGATCCCGCGTGAGGCCAAGTCGGTGTACTGGTCCGCGGGCGGCGCCAACATGCAGGACCGCGCGGCCAAGACGTTCACCTTCGGCTACGACCTCAGCGAGCTGACCGCGTTCGAGCCCAACGGCCAGTTCGTGGTCACCGCCAACAAGACGCGCCTGGTGCACGCGGCGGTGCGGCATCTGCTGCCGCAGTCGCCGCAGTGGCGGGCGGTCGCCAACGAGCCGGGCGGGATCCCCATCAGCAACGGCGACATCCTGGTCACCTTCCACAGCCTCGGCACCTTCGTGCACAAGAAGCTGAAGGAGTGGAAGGTCCGGATGACGGCCGCGGAGGAGACCGCCTTCCTGCACCAGTGGCAGGTCGCCATGCACCTGCTCGGCGTGCGCGACGAGTTCATCCCGCAGACGTGGGCCGCCGCATACGCGCAGTCGGCGTCGGCGCTCACCCCGATCCTCGCCCCGACGCAGGAGGGCAAGGAGCTGGCCGAGGACCTGCTCGGGCTGACCGCGCAGATCGACCTGGGCGTCACCCGCGGCTTCCTCAACGAGTTCGTCCGGTACGTGCTCAGCAACGAGATCGGCGACTGGCTGCGCCTGCCGCGCGACTACGCGGCGGCGACCCTCGTCCGCACCGCCTGGCCCACCTACATCGCGTTCCGGGAGGGGCTGATCCCGATCGCGCCCGCCAGCTTCTACATGTTCGACCAGTTCATCCGGGCGCTGGCGATGCTCTTCCTCAACAAGGGCGCCTCCGGCACGACCACCCTCATCACGATCCCCACCGGGAACCGGGCCTAGCTCGGTCCTGACGCAAGGGAGCCGGGAGGATTGCCTTCCCGGCTCCCGCGGGCCTCCTCAGCACGGCGCCGGGCCAGCTCGTCGAACTTCCTCGCCAGTGCCGCCCGGCGGGCGGCCGCGTTGGAGCCGTCCAGCTGACCGGCGAACACCACCCGGGCCGCGACGACCAGGTCGTCGGTGACGGCCGGGTAGGCGCGGGCGATGACCCAGAGCGCTTCCTCGGTCTCCATGTCGAGCCCATTGCAGGAGTAGATCCCGCCGCCGGTGGAGACCGACGTCAGCAGCTCCTCGAAGATCGCCCGCTGCTCGTCGTCGTCGGGATGGTCCAGGCGCACCGGCCCACCTTAGAACGGGTCAGCGTCGGGGGAACGAGCGGACGGGTGCGGGCACCGTGATGCCCACCTCGTCGCCCGGGCGAGGTGTCCGGTCGCCGGGGACACGCGCGACCAGGTGTGTGCTCTGGCCGGCCAGGTCCAGGCGGACCATCGCGTCGGCGCCGTGGTAGGTCACCGACGCGACCGACGCCGTGGTGCCGGACGGCTCGCGCAGAACGAGCTGCTCGGGTCGCACCATCACCAGGACGTCGCCGGTGGCCGGTTCGGCCAGGTCGAGCCGGCCCAGACAGCAGTGGACAGCCCGGCCGTCGGCCTGGCCGCGCAGCAGCATCGCGTCGCCGAGGAACCGGCCGACCTCGGGCGTGGCCGGTGCGGCGTACACGCCGGCCGGGCTGTCGACCTGGGCGAACCGGCCGTCGAACATGACGGCCACCTGGTCGGCGAAGGACAGGGCCTCGCCCTGGTCGTGGGTCACGAGGACGGTGGTCGCGCCCCGTTCGGCGAGCGCGGCGCGGGTGGCCTCGCGGGTCGCGGCGCGCAGTGCGGTGTCGAGCGAGGAGAACGGCTCGTCGAGCAGCACCACCGACGGTTCGCGGGCCAGGGCGCGGGCGAGCGCGACGCGCTGCTGCTGCCCGCCGGACAGCTCGTCCGGCCGGCGGCGGGCCAGGTCCGGTGACAGCCCGACGAGCTCGAGCAGCGGCTCGACCTGGGCCGCCCGGCGCCGCTCGGCCCGCGGCAGCCCAAAGGTGATGTTGCCGGTGACGTCGAGGTGCGGGAAGAGCGCGCCGTCCTGGCGGACGTAGCCGATGCCGCGCCGCTCCGGAGCGACCAGGGCCGGTCCGTCGGTGAGCACCTCGCCGCGTACCTCGATCCGCCCCCGGTCTGGCCGGATGAACCCGGCGATCGCCCGCAGCAGCGTGGTCTTGCCGCTGCCGGAAGGGCCGAGCACGGCGGTGATGCCGCCCGCGCGCACCCGCAGGTCGACCTGGTCCAGCACCGGCGGGCCGCCGTAGCCGACGGTGAGCCCGGTGACGGAGATGCCCGCGCCGCTCACCGCTGGTCCAGGATCTGCCGGCGCAGCAGGATGGTGAGGGGGGCGGACAGGGCGATCATCGCCGCAGCGTACGGGGCGCTCGCGACGTAATCCAACTCGTCGCTCGCCGACCAGAACGCGGTCGCGAGGGTCTCGGTGCCGGTCGGGGCGAGGAGCAGGGTCGCGGTGAGCTCGGTCGACGTCGCGAGGAAGACCAGCACGAATCCGGTCAGCGCCGACGGCAGCACCAGCGGCAGGACGACCCGGATGAGGGTCCCGAGACCGGACACCCCGAGCGACCGCGACGCCTCGAGGAGCTCAGGCGGGGCCGCGGCCAGGCCGGACCGCCAGGCGACCATGGCGCGGGGCAGGAAGAGCACCGTGTAGGCCAGCACGGCGAGCGCGGTGGTCTGGTAGACGGGACGGGCCCACTGCACCGCGAGCGTCACCAGCGCCAGCCCGATGACCACCCCGGGGAGTGCGCTCGCGATGTACGTGCCCCGCTCCAGCGCGGTCGCCAGCCGAGACGGGTACCGGTGCAGCAGCCACGCGGCGGGGAGCGCCATGACCGCCGCCGCCAGGCCGGCCAGCGCCGCGAGGCCGACGGTCGATCCCGTCGCCGCGAGCAGCGGACCGGCGACCACCGCGCCGGACGTCATCGCCCGCACCAGCCAGCGCAGCACCAGCACCAGCGGCACGACGAGGGCCAGCCCGACCAGCCCGACGAGGGCGGCGGACGCGGGGACGGTCCACGCGCCCAGGCGGTACGCGACCGGACGCTGCCGGGTGCCGGAGCCCACCCGGGCGATCCGTGCGCGGCCGCGCAGCGGCACCTCGAGGGCCAGCAGCCCGACGCAGAGCACGATCAGCGCGGCGGCGAGGATGCTGCCGGCGGCGTTGCTGAACCCGACCGCGAACTGCTGCAGGATCGCCGTGGTGAAGGTGGGGAACCGCATCATCTGCAGGACGCCGAACTCGGCGAGCAGGTGCAGGGCGACCAGCAGCGCGCCGCCGGTGATGGCCGGACGCAGCTGCGGCAGCGCCACCCGCAGTACCGCCGCCGGACCGGACGCGCCGAGCGACCGGGCGGCGTCCAGGTGTCCCTGGTCGAGGGCCCGCAGCAGGGCCGCGGCCGGCAGGAAGACGAACGGGTAGTAGGCCAGGACGGTGATGAACACCGCGCCGCCCAGTCCCTGCACCGACGGCAGCACCGACGTCCAGGCGTAGCTGCTGACGAACGCCGGGATGGCCAGCGGCGCGAGGAGCAGCGTGCGCCACGCGCCGGCGCCCGGCAGGGTGGTCCGCTCCACCAGCCAGGCCGCACCGCACCCGAGCAGCACGGTGATCGGGACGGTCAGCAGGACCAGCAGCATCGTGTTGCCGAGCAGCTCGGCCGTCCTCGGCCGCAGCAGCAGCCGCGACACCTCGTCGCCGCTGGTGGCCGCCTGACCGATCACGACCAGGACCGGCAGGATCATCACGGCCGCGACCAGGACCGCGGCCGCCACGACGAGCCACGGCATCCGGGTGGACCGGCGGGCGCGGACGGCCGGCCGGGTCGGCGCCGGCACGTCGTGCGCCGCGGCGGGCGGCTCGCGCAGGTCAGAGGATGCCGGCATCGGTCATTAGCCTGTTGACCTTGTCGGAGTTGAGCGTGAAGGGGTCGACCGGCGGCGCCTGCAGGCTGTCCAGCGGCGGCAGCGCGGGCGCGGAGGCGACGCCGTTGCCCACGGCGTACTCCATCGACTTGGAGTCGACCAGCACGCGCTGCCCGGCCTCGCTGGTGATGTAGGCCAGGAACCTGTGGGCCTCGGCCGGCTTCTTCGACCCGGCGAGCACGGCGCCGCCGGACAGCGACACGAACGCTCCGGGGTCCTGGTTGCGGAAGTAGTGCAGGGCCGTGTTGGCGCTGCCTTCCTTGGTGCCGGCCTGGTCCCGGTACCAGTAGTAGTGGTAGATCACGCCGCACTCGATCTCGCCGGCGTTGACCGACTTCATCGTGGCGATGTTGTTCTGCAGCGCCCGGGCGTTGGACTTCAGCCCGGCCAGCCATTCGGTGGTCTTCTGCTCGCCCTGGCCGGCGAGCATGCCCGCGACGATGGCCTGGAAGTCCGCGCCGCCGGGGGCGCACGCCCAGCGGTCCTTCCACTGCGACCCGGCGAGGTCCATCAGCGACTTCGGCAGGTCGGCCTTGTCGAGCTTGGTGGTGTTGTAAACCAGTACCGTGGACCGGGCGGCGATCGAGGTCCACACCTGCGACGACGGCGTCAGGTTGGCCGGCACCTGCCGCCGGGTCTCCTCGTTGAGCGGGGCGAGCAGCTTGTTGCGCTCGACCAGCGTCATCGCCGGGCTGTTCTCGGTGAGGAACACGTCGGCGGGCGACGCGGAGCCCTCGGCCACGATCTGGTGCCCCATCGAGGCGTCGGAGCCCTTGCGGATCTGCACCTTGATGCCGGTCGCCGCGGTGAACGCCTCGGCCCACGCCTTGGTGAGGTTCTCGTGCTGGGCGGAGTAGACCTGCAACGAACCGGGGTCGGCGACGTAGCCGTCCTCGGACTTCGAACCGCACCCCACCAGGCTCACCGCCCCGACTGCCCCAAGGCCGGTCAGGAACGTGCGTCGACGCATGTCATGTCCTCTCTCACGAGTTGCCTCGCCGCCATGCGACGGCGGATGACCTCGACCGGCGGCAGCGGCGGCAGCCGCCGGTGCAGGACGTGGTTGCCGGCCGCGCAGAACCCCAGGCCGGCGGCGATCGCGACCGCGAACTTGAGGATCGGCGCGCCGAAGAACGCGAACACCTGGAACTGCACGAGGTAGATGTGCAGCGAGGCGGCCGCCAGTGCGCCGAGCGGGCGGACGAGCAGCCGCGGCACCGGGAGGGCGGGCACGAGCGCCAGCAGCGTGAGCCCGAGCATGATCGCCAGGTTGCGTGCGGGTTGTCCGGGGAAGAAGCCGACGGCGGCGGCCACCGCGACCGCGGTCGTGACCAGCCGGCGCTTCCGGCTGTCGGCCACCGCCATCGCGACACCCGCCACGAACAGCCACGCGACCGTGCCCGGCAGGCCACGCAGCGGGCCGTCGTACAGCGCGATCACCACGTAGCGGGGCACCAGCAGCACCACGAAGGCGACCATGGTGGTGCGCCAGGCGTCGGCGGCGTATGCGGCCCGCAGCCGCGGCACCGCCAGCGCCGCGACGGTGACGGCCACGATCACCAGGTAGGCCTCGACGAACCAGAAGTTGTTGGAGGCCTGCGGTCGGACGAGCCAGTGGACCAGCGCGACGTTCGACCAGTGGACCGTCCCGAACCCGAACAGCATCACCGCGGCGACGGTCACCGCCGGGACGGCGACCCCGACGGCGATCCGGGCGCTTCGCCGCACGCGCTCCTCGGTCGCCGGCGAGGTGAGCACGTAGCGGGCGAAGAGGAAACCGGCGACCGCGAGCAGGATGTGCGCCCCGCCGGCCAGCCGGAACAGGCCGACGTGACTGCCGCAGATCGTCACCACGGCCACGCCGCGCAGCACGACGGTCGTGTCGACCCGCTGCACCAGCGGACTCCACCAGCGCGACGGTGGCCGCCGGTCGGCGAGCGCGACCAGGTCGCGGACCGGCCGGTGGTGCCAGTCGGGCGGGAGGTCGCCGAGCAGGCGCGTCAGGCCGACGGACGCGACGACGTGGCTGAAGGAGTCGCCGCCGAGCTCGACGAACGACCGGTCGAGGTCGACGCCGTCGCTGCCCACCAGCGGCTCCAGCACCGCGACCACCGCGGCGGCCGTTTCTGCCTGCTGGCCGGAGGTCTCGATGACGTGCAGGTCGGCGCTGTGCCGGCGGTCGGGTTTGCCGTTGGGCAGCAGCGGGAGCTCGTCGACGGCGCGGGCCGAGATCACCGACCGGCTGAGACCGGAGACCTGCGCGGCCAGGTCGCGGACCTGGTCGGGCGACTGCTCGCCGCGCCGGTAGGTGACCTGCAGCTGGTCGTCGCGGCCGGTGACGCAGGACCGCAGCCCGTGGCCGCGCAGGGAGCGCTCGACCTGGCCGAGGTCGATGCGGATGCCCATGATCTTCACGAAGTCGGACCGGCGGCCGACGATCCGGACCAGTCCGTCGGCGTCGATCCGCGCGAGGTCGCCGGTCCGCAGCTCGCTGTGTGTCCGCCCCAGGGCCAGGTGGTCGGGGTGCTCGGCGTATCCGAGCATGACGCCCGGTCCGGTGAACACGAGCTCGCCGACCGGGCCGTCGGGTGCGGCTGGTGCGGCCACCGGCTCGTCGGCGCCGGCCGGGTCGAGCCGGAACGCCGATCCGGCGATCGGCCATCCCACCGCGTCGGGGTATCGCTCCGCCAGCTCGGGTGGCAGCACCGCCATGCGTGCGGTGGCCTCGGTCTGGCCGTACATGACCGCCATGCCCCAGCCGGCCGCGCGGCCCCGGGCGGCGAGTTCCCGCACCCGCTCGGGCGGCAGCGCGCCGCCGGCCTGGGCGAGCAGCCGGAGCGAGGGCTGATGGTCCAGCACGCCTTGGACGTCGAGCAGGTCCACCACGTGCGGGGTGGCGGCGACCAGGGTGACCCGGTCGCGGCGCAGGTCGTCGGCGAAGCCGGGGTCGGTGACCGACCCGGGCCGCAGCACCGTGGTGGCGCCGGCGCGGAGTTGGGCGTGCAGCACCGACAGCCCGAAGCAGTAGTGCAGCGGCAGCGAGGTGACCGCGCGGTCGGCCGGGGTGATCGACAGCGCGGACGCGATCGCCTCGGCGTTGCTGAGCACGTTGTCGTGGCTGAGCCGGACCAGCTTGGGTGAGCCGGTGCTGCCCGACGTGCTGAGCAGCACCGCCAGGTCCGGGTGCAGGAGGTGCCGCGGCGCGTCGGTGTCGCTGGCCGGCGTCGCGGCCTCGAAGGTGCCGTCCGGGTGGAGCCACAGGTCGGGCTGGTAGACCGCGGTGATCGACCGGTGCTCGGGCGGGGTGATCAGGGCGACGTGCCCGGCCGACAGCACCGCCAGATATCCGAGCACCAGGTCGCGGTCCGGGGCCAGCGGCACGTGCACGAGCCGCCGGCCGGCCTGTGCTGATGGCAGGGCGGCGGCGAGCGCGGCCACCCGATCGGCGAGCTCCCCGTAGCCGAGGCATCCGGCGGGGTCGATCAGGGCAGGGTGATGCGCGCCGGCAGTGTCGGACACCAGGAAGGTGGCGCGCACCTGCCGGGGATCCAACAGAGGCATAGTTGGTGAGGCTAACCTAACTATCCGCAGGTGTCGAGCGGTGGGCAAACGATCACCGCGCCCGCGGCCTTCAGGTACGGTGGCAGCCACTCCGTACTCGAGGAAGGCATCCGATGCGTCGACAGGGCAGCTGGCAGCCGCTGTTGTGGCTGTTGCTCGCCTTGAGCGTCGTGGGCTACACGGTCCACCCCGTCGTGCTGCTGCCGGAGCGCGCGCACACCGTGACCGAACTGGTCGCCACCGCCGGCGACTGCGCATCGTCGAACCCGTCGGGTGCCGCGCAGGCCTCCGAACGCCCGATCGCCGACCACTCCTCGGCCCGGACGGTGGCGCCGCCGGCCGTCGATGCCGGCACCGCGCGATGCCACGAACTCACGCCACCGGCCGCCGGCACACGGCCGCCGGGATCGGCCGGGCCACGCTCGGCGGTCGACCGCGCCCTGCTGCAGGTGTGGCTGCGCTGATCGGAGAGGCACTACACGCCTCAGCACCAAGATCACGCAACTGCCCCAGGAGAACATGCATGGGAACCGGGCACGACCACGCCACCGGACCGGCGGCGTCGCGGCGCATCCGCGTCATCATCATCGCCGTCATGCTGCCGGTGATCGCCGCGACCCTGGCGGCGATCGCCGTGCTCTGGCCCCGCGCCGAGCCGGCCCGCGTGGACGGCGACACCGGCCGGCGCCACCTCGGCACCGTCACCCGGGTCGAGCAGCGCGCCTGCACCCCGGACGAGATCGTCCAGACCCCGACCGGCATCGTCACCAGCCGGTGCGGCACGGTGGAGGTCCGCGTCGAGGACGGACCCGACGCCCGCCGCACCATCCGGACCCCGCTGCCCGACGGGCCGCAGGCGCCGCGCGTCTCGGTCGGCGACGAGGTCGTCATGCTGCTCGTCGACACGCCGGAAGGGCCGGAAGCCCAGCAGTACACCATCATCGACCACCAGCGCGGCAAGCCCCTGATCTGGCTCGCCCTCCTCGGCGCCCTCGTGATCGTGGTGTTCGGCCGATGGCGCGGGCTCGCGGCGCTGGCCGGGCTCGGGGTCAGCTTCGCCGTGCTGCTGCTGTTCGTCGTGCCCGCCATCGCCGCCGGTCAGCCGCCGCTCGCCGTCGCGGTCGCCGGCTCGGCGGCCATCATGCTGGCCGTGCTGTACCTCACCCACGGCATCTCGGTGCGCACCTCCGTGGCGGTCCTGGGCACGCTCGCCAGCCTCGTCCTCACCGGTGTGCTGGGCGTGTGGTCGGTCGACCTGACCCACCTCACCGGCAACGGCGGCGAGAACGCGACCACCCTCGCCATGTTCTTCCAGGCCGTCGACCTGCACGGGCTCCTGCTCGCGGGCATCGTCATCGGCTCGCTCGGCGTGCTGGACGACGTCACCGTCACCCAGGCCGCGGCGGTGAGCGAACTGGCCGCCGCCAACCCCGGTATGACCCGGCGGCAGGTGTACCGCGCCGCGACCCGCGTCGGCCGGGCACACATCGCCGCCGTGGTGAACACGCTGGTCCTCGCCTACGCGGGCGCGTCGCTGCCGGTGCTGCTGCTCATCGCGGCCGGCAACCAGCCCTTCGCGGAGACGATCACCAGCGAGTTCCTCGCCCAGGAAGTCGTCCGCAGCGTCGTGGCCACGATCGGCATCGTCGCCGCCGTGCCGATCACCACCGCGCTCGCCGTGCTCATCTCGGTGGAGCGGCAGACGGTGCCCGAACCGGAGCAACCGGCGGCCGCCACACCACCGGACGACGACCCGTGGCGCGACGACGACGGGGACGACCTGTGGAGCTCCGCACGCCCCGCCGGGTAGCCACGACCGGTTCGGCGGCTGTCATCGCATGCCTGCCGCGAGCGCGTGTTCGACGGCTGTCCGGACCTCCCCGTCGTGCTGCGGCAGCAGCGGCATGCGGGGAGGACGGCAGGCGCCTCCGTGGCGTCCTGTGAGGTCCATGGTGAGCTTGATCGCCTGGACGAACTCGGTCTTCGCGTCCCAGCGCAGCAGCGGGTGCAGCGTCCGGTAGAGCGGCAGTGCCGTGTGCTGGTCACCGCTGACGGCGGCTCGGAACAATCGCACACAGGCTTCCGGCAGCGCGTTGGGGAAGCCGGCGATCCAGCCGGTCGCTCCGGCCAGGGCCATCTCGACGACGAGATCGTCGGTGCCGATCAGCACGTCCAGGTCGGGGGCCAGCTCGGCGAGCTGATAGCCGCGACGCGCGTCACCGCTGAACTCCTTGACGGCGACGATGGAGCCCTCGGCGTGCAGTCGCGCCACCAGCTCCGGGGTGAGGTCGACGCGGGTGTCGTAAGGGTTGTTGTACGCCACGACCGGCAGGCCCACCTTGGCCACCTCGGCGTAGTGCGCGAGCACGGCACGCTCGTCAGCGCGATAGGCGTTGGGAGGTAGCAGCAGCACCGCATGCGCTCCAGCCTCTGCCGCCTGCTCGGCCCAGCGCCGCGCGTCGCGAGCGCCGTAGGCGGCGACGCCAGGCACGACGGAGAATCCGTCCGGGGCAGCGGCGACCGCGGCGCGCACCACGTCGGCGCGTTCGCGTTCGTCGAGCACCTGGTACTCGCCCAGGGAACCGTTGGGAACGACACCGTCGCAGCCAGATTGCGCGAGCCAGCGCACGTGCTCTGCGTAGCCGTCCAGGTCGACGGACAGGTCATCCCGGAACGGCAGGGCGGTCGCTACGACGACACCGCGCCAGGGTGTGGTTGCCATGGTGGGTTCTCCTAGGGTTGGGGTGCGGACAGATCTGGTGCGGCGTCTGCAAGCAGGCGCAGCGGCACCGGCTGAGCGATGGGCCGGTTGGCCCAGGTCGCGAGATCGGCCGGCGACGCCGGCCGTCCTCCGAAGTGGGTGATGAGCGTGGATACCGCGTGGGCACAGACCCGGCCCTGGCACCAGCCCATGCCGGCTCGGGTGAGCAGTTTCCCGGTCCGCGGTCGGGTGGCGCCGTCCTGCTCGACGGCCGCGCGCACGCGTTCGGCGGGGACCTCCTCGCAGCGGCAGACGACCGTCTCCGGCGTGAGCCAGTCGACCCAACCAGCAGGGACCCGGTAGACGTCATGCATGGCGGCGGCGAAGCGGCGCAGTGCGGTCCGGCGGGACAGCAACCGGCGGGGCACCCTGCCAGGTTTCCCGACGCCGGCTCGGATCGCGAGGCCGGCGATGACGCCTTCCACCTCGGACAGTGCCGCACCGCCGATACCGGTCACCTCGCCGGCGGCGTAGACCGACGGCACATTCGTGCGCTGCCCGGCGTCGACGTCGGCGACCACGCTGCCGTCGACGCCGACCCGCGTGGCGCAACCGAGCTGCACCAGCAGCTCGGTCTGAGGCGTGAACCCGTAGCCGATCGCCAGGGTGTCACACGGCACGCGGCGCCGGGTGCCCGGCACAGGATTGCCGGCACGGTCCAGTCGCGCGACCGTCACCGCGGCCAGATGTGTGTCCCCGTGCGCGGCGACGACCGCCCAGCCGCTGTGCATCGGGATGCGATGGCGCAGCAGTGTCGCGTGGTGTCTCGCGGCCTCGACGAGCTTGCCGGCGTTCTGCGCGAGGGTCGTCGCGTGGCGCAGGAACCGGCTGGTACGCGCAGCCTCGTAGACCCCGACGACGGTGGCGCCGGCCCGGCCCAGCCCGGCGGCGACCGGCAGCAGGAACGGTCCCGACCCGGCGACCACCACACGCTGGCCCGCGAGCACGAGACTTCCCTTGAGCAGCGCCTGCGCTGCGCCGGCGGTGAGCACTCCGGGGAGATCCCAGCCGGGGAACGGCAGTTGCCGGTCGTAGCCACCGGTGGCGATCAGCAGCGCCCGCCCGCGGATCGTGACGCCCACGGGCCGGCGCAGGTCGGTTACGGCACGCACAGTGATCAGGCCGTCTGCCTGTTCCACCGACCAGACGTGGTGATCGGGCAGGTGGGTGACTCCGGGGAGATCGGCGAGGCGATCGCGTAAGGCGGAGAAGCGCCGCCAGCCGTGATGCAGCGCCTGCGGCCGGGTGGCGTGGAACGCGGCCGGCGGGTGACGGTGGTACTGCCCACCCAGGCGCGGTCCGGCATCGACGAGTGCCACCTGGAGACCTGCCTGCCCGATGGTGTGGGCTCCGGACATGCCGGCCGGACCGGCGCCGATGACGACCGCGTCGTAGGTCGTCATCACATGGTCCCGGTGCGCACGACGTCGCCGGGGCGGGCCTCGATCTGGCATACGCGAAGCGCCGGACTGTCGTTGACGGTCATCAGGCAGTCGAAGCAGATCCCGATGCCGCAGAACATCCCTCGACTGCGGCCGGTGCCGCGCGTGTGCCGGGTGATGCGCACCCCGGCCGCCCACAGCGCGGCACCGATCGTCTGCCCTGGGACGGCGCGCACCGGCTGGTCGTCCACGATGATCTCGAATGGCGGATCAGGATCGGCATGGACGAGCCGCCAGGGCTCGGGTGGTGGATTCACATCGCCTCCTCGGTGGGCGCACCGGTGCGCGCGCCGTCCGCCGGGTCGCTGAACCGGTCGGGCCGGAACGGATACAGGTCGAGGGTCGGCTCGGCGCCGGTGAGCACCTGGCCGATGAGGTGGCCGGAGGCAAGGGCGAGTCCGATCCCGGCGCCCTCGTGGCCGCACGCGTGCAGCAGTCCCGGCACCCGGGGGTCTGCTCCCAGCACCGGCAGGTGGTCCGGCATGTACGGCCGGAAGCCCAGGTAGGCCCTGATGACCGAGACGTCGGCGAGCACGGGGAACAGCTCCGTCGCGTGTCTGGCGAGCCGTGCCAGCACCGGTATCGGCATGGCGCGGTCGAACCCCACCCGCTCCCGGCTGGCACCGATGAGGACGGTCCCGGCGCGGGTGCCCTCGATGACGGGTGACACCTGCAGGTCGGTGGCGTCGCTCATGACGTCGGTCGTGTAGCCGGCGCCGTACACCTTGTGCCGGACGATCGTCGGTAGCGGCTGCGTGACGAGGATGCATCCGCGTCGCGGGAGCACCGGCATCCGTACACCGGCGAGCGCGGCCATCTGGCCTGCCCAGACGCCCGCCGCGTTGACCACGGACCCCGCCGGGATCGTGCCGCCCGGCGTGCTGACGCCGATCACCCGTCCGTGCCCGTCACGACGCATCGCGATCACCGGAGTGTCGGGGTGGATGGTGGCTCCGCGTTCACGGGCGAGGCGCAGCAGCAACGCAGCGGCAAGCATCGGCTGCACCTGGGCGTCCTGCGGGTATCGGACCCCGCCGGCGAGTCCCGGGGCCAGGTGCGGCTCGAGTTCGGCCAGGTCGTCCGCCGTGACGACCTGCGTCTGCACGCCGCCGGCTCGCTGCTCGGCGGCGAACCGGCGCAACGCCCGCATGTCGGCCTCGCCGGCCGCGACCACCAGGCCACCCTTCGGCTCGTACTCGATGGCGTCGCCGTGCTCGGCGCCGAACTGCCGCCACAGCGTGCTGGACAGCACGGCGAGGTCGAGCTCCGCTCCTGGGCCTTTGTCCGAGACGAGGATGTTGCCCTCCCCCGCGCCCGTCGTGCCGCCGATGACCGGGCCCCGATCGAGGACCGCCACCCGCAGGCCCGCACGTGCCGCGGCGAAGGCACAGGCAGCGCCGACGATCCCGGCACCGATCACCACCACATCGGCTCCACGAGCCACATCCGACACGGCAGTAATATGTCACACACCACTGACGACCACAACATCCCGCGAAACCAGGACCGGACCGCCTGCCGCACCCCGCATGTCCGCCGTGCCGGGAGTAGGCGAAAATGCCAGGACACCGAGCGGGCGCCCGCGCCCGGCACATCGAGGGTGGAAGGTGGCAAGCAGATGAGTCCGGGAGATCCATCAGAGGCGGGCGGACACGCCGGCCTCGGCCTACCGGTCATGCGTCACCGTCGCAGCCTCCGCGAGGACATCGCGCAAGCGCTTCGGGCCGCCATCATCGCCGGGCGACTGCGCCCGGACGTGCTGTATTCCGCACCCACGCTGGCGAGCGAGTTCGGCGTGTCCCCCACACCGGTGCGCGAGGCGATCCTCGACCTGGCGAAGGAAGACCTGATCTCCATCGCCAAGAACAAGGGCTTCCGGGTCAACTCCATCTCCGACGAGGAGCTGGACGAGATCACCCAGATCCGCGAACTGCTCGAGGTGCCGACCGTCGCGGGACTGGCCGGCCGGCTCACCGACGAGCAGCTCGGAAACCTGCAGTCGCTGGCAAGCAGCATCGTCGCGGCCGCGCAAAGGTCAGACGTCGTCGGATACATCGAGGCCGACACCGCGTTCCACCTGACGTTGCTCGGCTTCGCCGGCAACGCGCGGCTCACCACGCTGGTCGCGGACCTGCGCAACCGCAGCCGGCTCTACGGTCTCGGCACGCTGCTGAACGAAGGCACGCTGATCGACTCGGCGAACGAACATCTGCAGCTGGTGGAGCTGCTGCGCGGCAAGAACGAACGTGCGATCGTGAAACACATCCGCGGCCACCTGCGGCATGTCCGCGGAATCTGGGCGGATCGCTCCGAAACCACCCATCCGGCCGCCGGCGCTCCGAGCTGACGTCGCCACACGACACGCGACGCCGGCCGGGGATCGGATCAGGTGGGCGCTCATGTGCGGCCGGACCCCGCCGATGAGCTGATCGCCGTGTAGCCCTGAGCTCCCGGTGCGGCAGGAAGGCCACGAAGCGGATGAGGTGATCCGATGAGCGCGGTGCAGCCCCCGGAGCAACGAACAGCGTTTCGAGCCTTCACCGCCGTGTCAGCCGTCATCGGTGTCGCCGTCCTGGCGCTGTCCGGGACGCAATGGGCCGAGAAGGTCGGCCGGCCGCACGTGCTGCAGATGGATGCGGCCGCTGTCGCACTGACCGCGCTCGCGATCGCCGTGCTCGCCAGATCGCCCTTGGTGATGTCCGGCCTGCGCGCCGAGGTGACGATGCTGCTCGACACCACGGTGTATGTCGTCGTGGCGCACATCGTGCCGTTCAGCGTCGCCGTGCAGTGCGTCGCCGTCGGGATGATCGTCGCGTGCTGGACGCTGTCCATGAACACCATGGTCAGGGTGGCTCACCTCACCGCCGCGACGGCGGTGTGGGCAGGTGTCATCGCGGTCAAGCCGCTCGTGGAGATGTGGCTGAGCGGCTTTCCTCAGCTCCTTGCCAGCACGCTGGTGCTGGGCGTGCTCGGTGAGACCGGCACGCTCGCCGTCGTCGCCGTGACCGCCTACTTCGCTCGCGGCCGCAACGCGGTGGCACTGTTCACCGCGAGCGTCGGTGTCGAGTTCCTGGTCGGGTGCGCGCAGGGCGCGCTGGCGTGTCTGACGGTCGCGATCTTCCGCGACGCACCGGCCGCCACGCCGCTGCTCATCGTGCCGATCGGGATGCTGATGGTGATCTCCCGTGCGCTGGTCCGCTCGCAGCTGGCCAACATCCGCAGCACGGTGCTCTCAGACGCCGTGCTGCACCTGCAACGGTGCACGGACCCGGCCGCGATCCAGCACGCCACGCTCGACTACGCGGCACGCATGCTGCGCTCCAGGCACACCGTGTACACCGACAGGCCGGCCGCCAAGGGCGAGATCTGCGCGGTCGTCCACCAGCCGGACGACACACCGCTGCGGCTGCTCGCCGAACCACGCACCACCAACGAACGGTTCCGCGCCGAGGACGAGCAGGCGCTGGCCGCCCTCGCCGCGACCTCGTCCGCGGCGCTGCGGGCGATCGATCTCATCGCCACCATGCGCTGGCGGGCCATGCATGACGCGCTGACGCAGCTGCCCAACCGGGCACTCTTCCTGGAGCGCGCCGACGACGCCTTGACCCGACGGCGGGAGGGCGAGTCGGTCGCGATCCTCTTCGTGGACCTGGACGGGTTCAAGGCGGTCAACGACACGCTGGGGCACGACGTGGGCGACACCCTACTGCAGGAGACCGCCACCCGCCTTGCCGAGATCGTCCAGGCCCCGAACACGATCGCCCGGCTCGGCGGCGACGAGTTCTGCGTGCTGCTGCGTGACGTCGTCTCCCCCGCGGCCATCGATGACATCGTCGACGACATCTGTCGGCGCGTCGCCGAACCGGTCGTCGTCGCCGAGCGGCAGGCACGTGTCGGCGCGAGCATCGGCATCGCGATCGCCCCGGACGACGGCACCACCACCTCCGCGTTGATGCACCATGCCGACGAGCGGATGTACAGCCGCAAGCGCTCCCGGCGCAGCGCCGCCGCGGCGGCCGCGTCAGACGCGGGTCACGAGCTGTCACAGACCGCGGCGATGTAGCGTCCGTCCTGCGGCGCCGCGCCGGGTCGCCGATACAGTGGGCGCCGGGGACGCCGGTCCGCTCGCACGGGCCCGTAGCAGCGTCAGGTCCGTGGTGTCGGGCCTCGGCGGCGGCGTCTCCGCGATGACATCGAGGGGCGCTGTGCACGACGAGATCGACGAGCTGGTCGACGACCTGGCGGCGGCGGCCGGGCTCGCCGTGCAGCTCACCGACACCAACTTCAACTCCCTCACCTTCGGCCCGCACCGCGGCGAAGTCGACTGGATCCGGCGCGAGACACTGCTGACCCGGACCACGTCGGCCGAGATCCGCCGGTATCTGGACACCTTCAACGTGCGCACCGCCATGGGACCGGTGCACATCCCGGCCGACCCGTCCCGCGACACGATGGCCCGGCTGGTCGTGCCGGTCCGCAGCAACGGGCGCACGGTGGGCTTCCTGTGGTTCCTCGACGACGGCACCGCCGCGCACCCGGCCGTCCTCGATCGGATCGTCGCGGCCGCCGAGCGGCTCGGCCGCCTCCTCAACCGTGACGCGCACCGGCAGCAGCTCGTCGCAGACCGCCTGCGCGACCTCGTCGGCGAGCACGAACCGAGCCGCCAGGAGTCGATCCGCTTCTTCGAGGACCAGGGCTGGTCCGCTCGGCGCGTGGCGGTGACGGTGGCCGCGGCTGTCGATCCGGCGGCGCAGCCGATGGACCAGACGGCGGTCACCGAGGCGTTGGACGCGCCGCGGGGGCTGGACCGGAAGGTGCTGCGGGCCGTCCACGACGACGCTGTCGTGCTGCTCTCCCCCGCGGCGGCCGCGGAGGACCCGCGCCGCACGGCCGGACGCGCACTGGATGTCCTCGCCGCGGGCGGCGTCGCCGGCTGGGTCGCCGGGGTCGGCGGCGTGCATCCGACGCTCGCCGGTGCGGCGGACAGCTACCGGCAGGCGCGCTGCGCGCTGCGGGTGGCCCGGTCGATGTCCGAACACCGCCCGATCGCCGACTGGCCACGGCTGGGGGCGCTGCGGGTGCTCACACTGCTGCCCGTCCAAGCGCTCCAGCAGGCGATCGAACCGCGGCTGCTGCCGGTCCTCGCCGACGCCACCCTCGTCGAG
This sequence comes from Dactylosporangium sp. NPDC006015, assembly GCF_040614215.1. Classification (NCBI taxonomy): domain Bacteria; kingdom Bacillati; phylum Actinomycetota; class Actinomycetes; order Micromonosporales; family Micromonosporaceae; genus Dactylosporangium; species Dactylosporangium sp. NPDC006015. The sequence goes on along the minus strand of NZ_JBEXUD010000064.1, from coordinate 35,163 downwards.
ACGCTGCGCACCTACCTCGTCGAGGCCGGCGACATCCGTCGCACCTGCGCCGCTCTGCACGTGCACCGCGGGACCGTCTACTACCGGCTTCGCAAGATCGAACAGTTGTCGCAGCTGTCCCTTCGCGACGGCGACGATCGGCTCACCATCCACACGAGCCTGCACATGGCGCGGCTCGCCGGCATGGCCTGACCGTCGTTCGACAATTGTCGAAAGCCTGCCCGGCACCGTTCGACAGCCGGCGATAGCCCGCGTGCCAGGACGAACCTACGGTGAGCTCATGCCGAACCAGCTGTTGCTCGCCGCGTCCCGCAGCCCGCGCACCCGCACGGCGGTGTCGCGCTTCCGCCTCACCCGGCGGCTGGTCGACCGGTTCGTCGCCGGCGAAGGCGAGCAGCAGGTCGTCCCGGTGGCAGATCGCCTGGTCCGGGCCGGCCTCACCGTGACGGTCGACCACCTCGGGGAGGACACCCGCACGGCGCAGCAGGCACGTGCGACCCGCGACGCCTACACAGCGCTGCTGGCAGCGCTGCACGGTGCCGGTCTCGCCGCGGCGGCGGAGGTGTCGGTGAAGCTGTCGGCGCTCGGCGCCGCGGTCCCCGGCGACGGTAGCCGGTACGCGGACGAGTACGCCCATGATGTCTGCGCCGCCGCGGCCGCCGCCGGCACGACGGTCACCTTCGACATGGAGGACCACACCACCGTGGACACCACTCTGTCGCTGGTCGGCCGGCTGCGCCTGCAGTTCCCCTGGGTCGGCGTGGCGGTGCAGACCTACCTGCGGCGCACCGCGGCCGACTGCAAGGATCTCGCGTATCCGGGCAGCCGGGTGCGCCTGGTGAAGGGCGCGTACGCCGAACCCGCCTCGGTGCTCGTCCGTAACGCACGGGAGGTCGATGCGGCGTACCGTGCGTGCCTGGAGACGCTGCTGCGCGCCGGTGCCTATCCGATGGTCGCCACGCACGATCCGGCGCTGATCGCCCACGCCTCGGCACTGACCGGTGAGCTGTCCGTGCCGTCAGACGGGTACGAGTTCCAGATGCTGTACGGCGTCCGCTCACAGGAGCAGCTGCGGCTCGCGCAGGCCGGCAACCGGATGCGGGTGTACCTGCCGTACGGCGACGACTGGTACGGCTACTTCATGCGCCGCCTCGCGGAACGGCCCGCCAACCTCCTGCTCCTGACGCGTTCCCTGCTGCCCGGCGCGCACCGATGACATCCGTACGCGGACCGGGTCAGCCGGGCTGGACCGTCACCGTCCGCACCGTGGTGTAGAAGTCCATCGCCGCCTTGCCCTGTTCCGGCGGACCGTAGCTGGAGGCCTTGACGCCTCCGAACGGCAGATGGAAGTCGACGCCGGTGCTCGGCGCGTTCACCTTCACCAACCCGGTCCCCAGCTCCTCCACGAATCGCAGCGCGTGTCCCAGGTCGGCGGTGTAGACCGCGCTCACGAGCCCGTACGCACCGCTGTTGGCCATCGCCACCGCGGTCGGCACATCCGCAGCGGTCTGCAGCAGGCAGAACGGTCCGAACGTCTCGTGCCGCGCCAACGCATGGCCTTCGGAGAGGCCGCCGACGAGGATCGGCGCGACCAGGTTGTCCGATGCGGTGCCTCCCGCCAGCACGGTGCCTCCCGACTGGCGGGCCTCACGGGCCGCGGCGAGCATGCGGCCGCGGGCCGCGTCGTCGATCACCGGGCCGCACATGGTCTTGGGGTCGCCGGGATCCCCGCACGGCAGCTCGTCGATCGCCATGAGCAGCGCCTCACGCAGTGGCTCGCTCGCCGCGCCGACGCCGATGATCCGGCGCGTGGCCGTGCACTTCTGTCCCGCATAGCCGTAGGCCGCGGCCACGATGTGCCGGGCCGCCCGGTCGAGGTCGGCGTCCGGCAGGACGATCGCCGGGTTGTGCCCGCCCATCTCCGCCTGCACCGGGACGCCGGTGGTGACCGCACGCGCCGCCACCACCGTCCCGGCCTGCACCGAGCCGGTGAACGACACCACATCGGCGGTGGAGGTCAGCACCTGGCCCTCGCTCGCATGCCCGGGGACCACCTCGACGAGCCCGTCCGGCAGGGGGCCGGCCAGCAGTTCGAACAGCCGCATGGCGCACGCGGTCGCCTGCGGCGCGGGTTTCAGCACCACCGCGTTGCCCGCGGCGAGCGCGGGCGCGGCCTTCCACAGGGGGATGGCGAACGGGAAGTTCCACGGCGTGATGAGACCGGCGACCCCGAGCGGGCGGCGGCGGGTGTACAGCAGTCCCGTCCCGGTCGGCTCGTGCACGGCACCCGCCGGGTCGTAGACCTGTTGCGCGTAGTACCGCAGGATCGCCACGGTCCGGTCCACTTCGGCGGTCGCCTCGGTGACCGGCTTGCCGACCTCCCGGACGGCGAGCGCGATGAGCTCGTCACGGGCCGCGTACACCCGTCCGGCCGCCTCGGTGAGCGCGGCCGCGCGTTCGCCGGCCCGGCATCCGCCCCATTCACGCTGCGCCAGGCGGGCCCGCTCGACGGCGGCGACGACGCCGCCCATTCCGGCGGCGGGAACGGTGACGACGATGTCGTCCGGTTGTTGTGGTGATCGGCTCTGCACGGATCTCACAGCAGGAAGCCCTTCGGGAAGGGATCGGTCGGGTCGAGCAGGTACTGCGCGGTCGCGGTGATCCAGGCGCGGCCGGTGATCGCCGGGACGACCGCGGGCCGGCCGGCCACGGTCGTCGCCGCGACGAGCCGTCCGGTGAACTCGCTGCCGATGAACGACTCGTTGCGGAACTCGGCGTCCAGCGGCAGCTCGCCGCGGGCATGCAGCTGGGCCATGCGCGCGCTGGTGCCGGTGCCGCACGGGGACCGGTCGAACCAGCCTGGATGGATCACCATCGCGTGCCGCGACCGTTTGGCGTCCGAATCCGGCGCGGCGAGGTAGACGTGCCGGCAGCCGGCGATGCCCGGATCCTCGGGGTGGACGGGTTTGCGTTGCTCGTTGACCGCCGCCATGACCGCCAGTCCGGCCTCGATGATGCTGCCGGCGGCGCCGCGTTCGAAGGGCAGTCCCAACCGCTCCAGCGGCAGGATCGCGTAGAAGTTGCCGCCGTACGCCATGTCGTAGCGGACGTCGCCGAACCCGCCGACGGTGACGGTCAGGTCCGCCGCGTCCAGATACGCCGGCACGTTGGTGAGGGTGACGGCGGTGGCGGCGCCGTCCTGGACGTGCACGTCGACGACGACGAGGCCGGCGGGGGTGTCGAGGCGGATCGTGGTGACCGGTTCCACCACCGGCACCATGCCGGTCTCGACCAGGACGGTCGCGACGCCGATCGTGCCGTGCCCGCACATCGGCAGGCAGCCGGACACCTCGATGTACACCACGCCCCAGTCCGCGTCCGGGCGGATCGGCGGTTGCAGGATCGCACCGCTCATCGCGGCGTGGCCGCGTGGCTCGAACATCAGCAGCGTCCGCACGTGGTCGAGGTGTTCGATCACGTACCGGCGGCGCTCGGCCATGCTGTTACCGGGAATCAGTCCGACTCCCCCGGTGATCACCCGGGTCGGCATGCCTTCGGTGTGCGAGTCGACGGCGTGGAACATGTGTCTGGAACGCATCGGGTGGCCTCCGCGGCGCTGGTCCGGTCGTGACGGTGTTCGGGGTCGTCGGTGGCTGGTCGGTTCGTCCGTGGGGCCTGCAAGCCGGTCAGCGCAAACCGTTGCCCCCTGTCCAGGCATCCCGGACAGGGGGCAACGGCCCCACCCCACGGAAAGGTCTCGGCGGACGCCCGTGCGTCAGGCGGCTGTGCGGTGCATCCACGACTCGACATCCGCCGCGGTGCGCGGCAGGTCGGCCGACAGGACCCGGTGGCCGTCGGAGGTGATGAGGATGTCCTCCTCGATGCGGAATCCCATGCCCCGCAGTTCAACCGGGATGAGCTCGTCGTCAGGCTGGAAGTACAGGCCCGGTTCGACGGTCAGGACGTGCCCCGGTTCGAGCACCCCGTCGAGGTACCGGTCGGCGGGTGCCAGCGCACAGTCGTGGACGTCCAGGCCGAGCATGTGTCCGGATCCGCACAGGGTCCACCGGCGGTGGACGCCGGACTCCTCCTCGAGCGCCTCGGCGGCCGTGCACGGCAGGACCCCGAGGTCTTCCAGGCCCTGGGCCAGCACCGCCATGCCCGCCCGGTGGAAGGCGCGGAACGGTGCGCCGGGGCGCAGGCAGGACAAGGCCACATCGTTGGCCCGCCGGCACAGCTCGTACAGGTCGCGTTGCAGCGGGGTGAACCGTCCCGAGATCGGCAGGACCCGCGTGATGTCGGCGGTGTACAGCGTGCGGGTCTCGACGCCCGCGTCGAGCAGCAGCAGGTCGCCGTCGCGAACCGGGCCGTCGTTGCTGGTCCAGTGCAGCGTCGTCGCGTGGGCGCCGGCCGCGACGATCGAGTGGTATCCGACGTCGTTGCCCTCCACGCGCGCCCGCGTCCAGAAGACGCCTTCCAGGTATCGCTCCGACGTGTCACGTGCCTGCGGCAAGGCCCGGACCACGTCCTCGAACCCGCGGGTGGTCGCGGCGACCGCGTGCTCCAGCTGCGCGATCTCCCAGTCGTCCTTGATCAGGCGCAGCTCGTCCAGCGCCGCGGCGAACTCGGCGTCGGCGCCGCTGCCGTCCGCCGGAACGAGCCGGTCGACGCGCGGATCGACGTCGCGCAGGACGAGCGTCGGCGCGGACAACCGCAGCTCGTGCTCCAGCTCGGTGATGTGCCGGGTGGGAATGTCGCAGCGCCGCGCGGTTTCCAGCAGCGTGGGACGCCGGCCGTTCCACAGCTCGCCGTAGCGACGGTCGCGGTAGAACTCGTCGTCCTTACGGTCGCTGCACGGGCGCAGGAACAGCGTCGCGGACCCGTCCGGCGAGATGACCAGGACCCCGTCGGAGGTCTGATCGCCGGTGAGCCAGGTGTAGTTGGAGTGCGGGCGGAACCGGAAGTCGGTGTCGTTGCTGCGGCGCAGGTCACCGCCGGCGGGCACGAGGAGGCGATGGCCGGCGAACTGGGCGTGGAGCCGCTCCCGACGTGCTCGGGTGAACGGCGCGACCGGGTCGGCCGGTAGGTCGGCCCGCTCGGTGTCCGCCCAGCCGGTTCGCATGAACTCGGCCAATGTTCGGCTGACGGCTAGGTCATGGCTGCCGGTACGCAGCGGCGGCTGTGTCACGAGGTCCTTCTACGGGGTCGGTGGCGCTGGACGGCCTGCGCTCCGCTGGTCCGACTCGCGGCTGACGCGGCAGGCGTGCAGCCAGAGTCGCACCGCCGGTGCCGGGCGACTCATCAGCCGAGGCATAGAAGTTCGCTATGGCAGCGCGCGGTCGCACCGGTTCGGCCTCCGGCCGCGTCCACGTGTCACCGAGCCGGGCCCCGAGCATGGACACTGTAATATGTTACAGATAACATCGCACGCTGCACGGGGGCTACACCCACGCGGGCCGTATCGGCCCGGTCCAATCGAGGGGTCGCCATGCAGCTGCCGCACCCGAAACCGTCGGCAACCGTCCCGCCGGTCCTACCAGCACCGGTCCGAGCACGAACCGACCCGCCGCCGGGCACGCCGTTCCCGGCCGGCCGGCCGCCGACCGGCGGCACGACCCGACCCGGGATCGGGTTCGTGCTCGTCGCAGCGCTCGCGCTCGGCGCGTGCCAGGACGACGGCGGCGGGCGGGATCTCGTGCCCCACGACGGCGGAACCCTGCACGTGGTGATCGGTGGGGCGCTGGCGCATCTCGACCCACAACGGGTGTACGCCGTCACCGAGGCCAACGTGAGCCGGCTGCTCACCCGGACGCTGACGACGTTCAGGTCGGTGCCGGGGGCGGCCGCGAGCGAGGTCGTCGGCGACCTGGCCACGGACGCGGGCCGGCCGAGCGAGCGCAATCAGGTCTGGGACTTCACGCTCAAGGACGACGTGCGGTGGGAGGACGGCACCCCGGTGACGTGCGCCGACGTGAAGTACGGCATCCAGCGCAGCTTCGCGCCGCAGTTCGACGACGGGGCGAAGTATCCCGGCCAGTACCTGCAACCGAATCCGAAGCCGTACACCGGCCCGTTCACGACCGGCGCCGACAGCGCGGGCCTGCGCTCCGTCGAATGCCTGACGTCGCAGAGCATCCGCTTCCACCTCAAGCAGCCCGTCGGCGACTTCGGATACGCCGTCGCGCTGTCGGTGTTCGCGCCGGTGCCCGCCACGAAGGACACCGGGGAGGCCTACGACCGGCGGCCCTACTCCAACGGACCGTACAAGATCGAGTCGGCGACGGCGCAGGAGCTGGTGCTGACCCGCAATCCGTTCTGGCACCGCGGCACCGACACCGTTCGCGGCGCGCACCTGGATCGCGTGGTGGTCACCTGGCGCAACGACACCACGGCGGTGACCGCGAACCTCATCGACAGCGACGGCGCGTGGGCGGACACGATCGCGATCGACCGGGACGCCGCACCGAACTTCGTCCAGCAGATCATCAACGATCCGGTACTGGCCGGCCGCGCGGTCATCGGCAGCACCGGCGGGGTGCGGTACTTCGCGCTCAACACCCGCACCTTGCCGGGCCTCGCCTGCCGGCAGGCGCTCACCTACGCGTTGAACAAGCGGCGGCTGCGGGCCTCGCTGGGCGGCTTCGTCGTCGGGGAGTTCGCGACGACCATGCTGGCGCCGCAGTTGAAGTCGCACCGGGCGTTCGATCTCTACGGTTCAGCGGCGAATCCGGACGGCGACCCGGAGCGTGCGCTGCGGTTGCTCCAGCAGGCGGCGGCGACCGGCCGGCCGTGCCCGGCGCGCATCCGGCTGGCGTATCCGAACTCCAGCGACGTCGCGCGGGCGATCAGCACGGTGGTGGAGTCGTATCAGCGCATCGGTGTCGAGGTGGTCCGTAGGCCGTACCCGTCCCAGTCGTACTACTCGACCGGCATCGGTGACCCCGCCAACGGCAACGACATGATGTGGGCCGGCTGGGTGCCGGACTGGCCGAACGGCTCGGCGGTGATCCCGCCGCAGTTCGACGGCCGGAACGTGCCGAGGGACGGCTCTGCCGGCAACACCGACTACGCCAACTTCAACGACCCGCAGATCAACGCCATGATCGACGAGGCGCTGGCCGAGTCGAACCTGGAGCGGCAGTACCGGTTGTGGGGCGCCCTGGACGAGGCGATCCAGGCCCGGGCCGTCACCATCCCGGTGTTCTACATCAAGGCGTTGCGGATGGCCGGCGCGAACGTCCGCAACGGATTCATCCACCCGCAGTTCGGCCAGCCGGATCTGTGCGCGCTCTACCTTTCCTGACCGGCCACACGGGGAGGCTCCCCGCGCCGGGTGCGGCGCGGGGAGCCTCGTGAACCGGATGCCGGTCAGTAGCGGGTGCTGACCGTGACGCCGGAGCAGGCGGTCCGGCCGTACAGGCTGATGTAGTTGTAACCGGCGGGCGGGTTGGTGATGGTCAGTGTTTCGGCGTTGGTGCTGCCGGTGGAGGAACGGGAGTAGTTGGTGGTCGTCGCCCAGCTGGTCGGGCTGTAGTACAGGTCGCAGTTGCCGGTGCCGCCGCTGGCGGCGATGGTGAGGGTCGTGACGCCGGACGGCAGGTACATGTACAGGTAGTTGTAGTTGCCGGCGGTCGCCGACCGCGCCGAGCGCTGGCAGTTGCGGTCGAGGACGCGCGTGTCGGATCCGGTGCACTCCGGCAGCGTGGTGCCGCCGCCGGTGGACACGGAGACCGACTGGGTCGTCGTGGCGGTGGCGCCCTGGTTGTCGGTGACCTTCAGGGTGACCGTGTAGGTGCCGGCCGCGGTGTAGGTCTTGCTCGGGTTGGCGGCGGTGGAGGTGGTGCCGTCACCGAAGGTCCACTGGCGCGACGCGATGCTGCCGTCGCTGTCGGTGGAGCGGTCGGTGAAGGTGGCGGTGAGTCCGCTGGTGGCGACGGTGAACGAGGCCGTGGGCGGCTGGTTGGTGGGCGGAGTGGTGCTGCCGCCGCAGTCGCCGGCGGCACAGCGGGTCAGCCACGCGTCGAAGTCGGCGTCGTACCGGCTGCCGATGGTGCTGGTCAGGTAGCTGCGGGCGGTGGTGTACGCACCGGTCCGGTAGTAGCCGAGGAGGGTCATCATCTCGGCGCGGTGCGACTGGAGCATGTACCGGACGGCCAGGTAACCCCAGTTGTAGATGCGGGTCTGGTCATTGCTGTAGGTGGTGTCGAACAGCGTACGCAACGTGTAGGTGTGGTAGCCGGCCTGCGTCTGCGCGGAGGTGTAGGCCACGTTGCGGTACGAGTACGAGATGTACTCGGCGAAGCCCTCGATCCACCAGATGGTCGGCGTGGTGACGTTGGCGTTGAAGTCGCCGTACATGTCGAAGCGACCGTCGAGGAAGTGCGTGTACTCGTGGTTGAGGTTCCAGATCTGGAACACGGGCCGGACCCACTCGGCCTCGTAGGCGATGAACCGCGCCTGGTTGTTGGGGTCGGACGGGGTGCCCTCCAGGTACATGCCGCCGTTGTTGGTGTCGATGCCGTAGATCGCGCCGGCGTACGTCTGGTAGTCCGTGCTGGAGTCGAACACCACGACCTCGATGTCCGAGTTCACGTCGCCGGCGACGGGCCCGCTGTCGGCGACCACGCCGTGGAAGTACGCGTCCTGCGACAACAGGCTGCTGCACGACTGGCTGAGCTCGGACGAGGTCATGCTCTGCGCGACGATCCTGATCGACGCGCTGCAGGTGTAGTTGATCGGCAGCACCGAGCTGGACAGCCGGGCGGAGAGGTTGCAGGTGTTGTAGTAGCTGCAGTTCGCCGCGTCGTAGTACTGCGTCATCTCGGCCACGCCGACCCACAGCGGCGCGGTGCGGCCGGTCATGCTGCTGCTGGACAGCAGCCCGCCGGCCAGCGGCCGGACGGTGGGCTGCAGCGCGGTCTCCTGCAGGAACCGGCCGAGCTCCCGGCCCGCGTTGGAGGTGAGGTAGGCGTTGTCGGTGCCGAGCAGGTCGAGGTGGCCCGACGCGAAGTTGTACAGGTTGTTCAGCACGGTGCGGTCGGACTGCACCGCGGTGACGAACGCGGGCACCTGGTGGCCCCGGAAGAGCACCGTGTAGACGTTGTTGACGGCGCTGAGCATGTACCACGACGCGTTGTACGACGAGTTGTAGCCGGTCAGGAGCCGGTTCACGACGTACAGGTACCGTGCGTTCTCCTGCGCGCTGTCGATCAGCGTGACCGCCTCGGCGAGGGTCTCGCCGTTGGCGTCGGTGACGTCCCAGGCGCGCGAGCCGGCGAAGAACGCGTCCAGGCCGGACCGGATCGCCGTCTGCAGTGATGTGCCGTAGGTGCCGACAGAGGTGTCGTACCACTGCACGTAGTAGCCGGCGCGCAGGTAGAGCACCAGCTGTGGCATCCCCGTGCTGGAGTTGCCCGGGTAGCTGGATGCGCCGTCCCGCACCGCGTACGCGACGCTGGCCATCTGCGCCTCGCGGAAGGCGTTGTACGCATCGCTGCCGGAGAGGCTGAACAGGCTGTTGATGCAGTCCACCGACGACGACTTGATCTGGCTCACCAGCGCGGATCCGGTCCGGCTGGTGAAGTCGGAGGTGTTGCAGGCGGCCGCCGCGAGCGAAGCGCGGTCCGACGGGCGGGACTGGCGGACGGTGGCGGCCGGCCGGTCGTAGTCGGTGCGGGTGACCGTGTTCGCGGCCGGTTGCGGCGCCCGGCGGTTCACCGGCTGCGCCTGCCTGTCGAGGTGCCGGTCGGTGGTGGCGAGGTCGGCCGCGGCGGGCGGTGCCTTGGTCGTGCTCGCCGAGGCGGCCGCCGCACCGGAAGGTGAGGCGGGGCCCGCGGCCGCCGGCACCGCCGTCAGTCCGCCCGCGAGAGCGAGCAGCAGTGCGGCGCCGGACAGCCGGGCGATTCTTCGCCGGAGCTGGCTTGTGGTCATGCGATCTCCTTGGGGGTTTGGCGAGCCGAAGCACGGACCACAGGTCACGTGATTACATGCTTCGATGTGTTGCTCGGCGCTGGACGCTAACCAGCGCGGGAGATCGGCGACAACCGGTCCACATGGGACAGTCAGGTTCGGTGGGGCGCCAGCTTTCGGCAACCTTTACGGCGCCGGCCGAGCCGCGGGGCGGGCCGCTGCGATCAGTGGACGCTATGGTGCCGGCTATGGGGATCGAGGCCTTCGACGTGAAATTCTGCGGACGTTCGGACCCCGACCTCGGATGGCTAACGTGGCGAACCTCCTGCTCATCGACGAGGACTCCGCATACCGGCGGGCCCTGGCCAGTGAGCTGGCCCAGTACGGACACGTCGTGTCGGACGTGTCGCTGCACGCGGCCGGCCGGGTGCTGGCCGACCTCACCTGCCACACCCACCAACGGCCCGACGTGGTGCTCATCGACCCGTTCCTGCCGACGGTGGACGGATTGCTGCTGCTGCGGTTGATGTGCCTCGGATCCCGCCGGCCGGTCATGCTGCACACGGCGGAGTGTCCCGAGGAGCAGGTGCTCCAGGCCCTGCGCGGTGGCGCGGACGGCTACCTGCCCAAGCCGGCTCAGCCGGCGGTGGTGGACGCGAAGGTCGGTGCGTTGCTGCGCCGGGTGCCGGCCGCGCCGCCACCGGCGCCCTGTGTCGTCGGCGCCCTGCGGGTCGACGTCGCTGAGCGCCGGGTGTCACTGCACGGCGTGCCGGTCGCCGTCACCCGCAGCGAGTTCGACCTCCTGGCGTGCCTCGCCGAGCATCCCGGACGCGTGGTGTCCCGCACCGTCCTGCGGACCCGGCTCGGCCGCGGCGGGACGACGTCGATCAACGGCATCGACGTGCTGGTGCACCGGCTGCGCGCCAAGCTCGGTGAGCCGGCGGCGCCGGTGCGCTACCTGCACACGGTCCGCGGCAAGGGCGTGTCACTGCACGCCGCCGACCGTGGGGTCCAGCATCACCGGATGTGACAGGCCGCCCGGTGCCCGCCGGCACGAAGTGTGAGCGCCGGTTCCGACGAGGCGCACACCGGTGCGGCCACCGGGCAGCGCGCCCGGAACCGGCATCCCGACCGCTGCGCGCCCGCCTCCGCGGCGACCGGGGACGCCGACGGGACACGGATGCGTCGCGGGCTCCCCCCGCGCAGCCAGGCGATGTCCGGGACCGCGGCCATGAGGGTCTGCGTGTACGGATGCCGCGGGTCGGCGTAGATCTGCTCGCGGGCGCCGATCTCCACGATCCGGCCCATGTACAGCACGGCGACCCGGTCGCAGAAGTGCCGAACCACGGCGAGATCGTGGGAGATGAACAGGAACGCCAGGCCGAGCTCGGCGCGCAGGTCCTCCAGCAGGTTCATCACCTGCGCCTGGATCGACACGTCGAGCGCCGACACCGGCTCGTCGGCGACGATGAGCCGCGGCCCGACCGCGAGCGCGCGGGCGATGCCGATGCGCTGCCGTTGCCCGCCGGAGAACTCGTGCGGGTAGCGGCCGGCATGGGCCGGGTCGAGGCCAACCTGACCGAGCAGTTCCCGGATCCGATGCGCAACCTGCGATCTGGGCACCGTGTCGTGGACCCGCAGCGCCGTGCCGAGGATGTCGCCGACCGTGTGGCGCGGATTGAGCGAGGAGTACGGATCCTGGAAGACCAGCTGGACGTCGCGCCGGAACGGGCGCATGGCCCGCCCGGACAGCGTCGAGATGTCGCGCCCGGCGAGCCGGATCTCGCCACGATCCGGGCGGAGCAGCCGGGTCACGAGCTTGCCGATGGTCGACTTGCCGCTGCCCGACTCGCCGACCAGGCCGAGCGTCTCGCCGGGACGCAGGTCGAACGCGACACCGTCCACCGCTGTGACCGTGCGCCGGCCGCCGGGTCGCGCACTGAACTGTTTGACGAGGTCTCGAACCTCGAGCAACGGTACGTCGGGCACGGTGTCAACCTTTCGGGCGCTCAGATCAGACGGGGCGCGATCTCGCCGGCGAAGACCGCGGCGGGAGCGGTGAGATGGCATCGGGAACGATGGGCGCCGTCGCCGGCGCGAACGGCGAGGTCGGGCAGCACCGTGCGGCAACGGTCGCCGGCGACCCGCGCGTGATACTCGCACCGCGCATGGAACGGGCAGCCGGGCAGCGCCTCCAGCGGGTCAGGCGGCGCGCCCGGGATCGGGTGCAGCCGGCCACCCGCCGGTCCGGACAGCGAGGGCAGGCTCTCCAGCAGGCCCCAGGTGTACGGATGGGTCGGGCTGCCCAGGACGCTGCGCACAGGTCCGTGCTCGACACTGCGGCCCGCGTACATGACCAGGACGTCGTCACACACATCGGTGACGACACCGAGGTCGTGGGTGATGAGGATGACCGCCGAACCGAACTCGTCGCGCAGGCCCGCGATGAGCCCGAGGATCTGCGCCTGGACGGTGACGTCCAGCGCCGTGGTCGGTTCATCGGCGATGAGGAGCTTCGGGTCGTTGACCAGCGCCATGGCGATCATGACGCGCTGGCACATGCCACCAGAGAACTCATGAGGAAAGTCGCCGGCGCGCCGGGCCGGGTTGGCGATCCCGACCCGGCCGAGCATGTCGACGGCGTGCGCGCGGGCGGCCCGCCGGGTCGTGCGGTGGTGCAGCCGGTAGGCCTCGGCGATCTGGTAGCCGACCGTGAGGTACGGATGGAGGCTGGCCCGCGGATCCTGAAAGATCATCGCGGCGGTGTTGCCGCGGTGGTGGCGCAGCTGCTCTTCCGGCATGCCGATGAACTCGCGACCGCCGATCCTGACTGAGCCGGTGATGATGCTGCGCCGCCGGTCATGCAGCCCGAGCAGGGCCAGGCTGGAGGCGCTCTTGCCGGAGCCGGACTCGCCCACGATGGCCAGCGTGCGGCCGAGCTCCACGTCGTAGCTGAGGCCTTGGACGGCGCGGACCATGCTGCCGGCAACCGGGAACCGCACGGTCAGGTCCCGCACTTGAACGAACGGATCAGTCATGCCAGCCGCACCCTCGGGTCGAGCACCGTGTACAGCAGGTCGACCAGGAGGTTCATGGCGACCAGCACCACGGCGCCGACCAGGACACCGCCCATGAGCACGGGCAGGTCGAACTGATTGAAGGCGCGCAACGTGAGCACGCCGAGCCCGGGCAGGCCGAAGATGCTCTCGGTGAAGATCGCACCGGTCAGCTGCAGCGCCAGATCCAGGCCGAAGATCGTGGCGACCGGTGTCAGCGCGGCTCGCAGGCCGTGCCGGTAGACGACCCGGCGCGGCGAGGCGCCCTTGGCCCGGGCGGTACGCAGGTAGTCCTCGCTGAGAATGTCGACCATCGCGGCGCGGGAGTAGCGGGTGTACGCGGCGGCGTTGGCGAGCCCGAGCGTGAGCCACGCGGCGCTGAGCCCGCCGGCCCAGGCGAGCGGATCGTCCAGCAGCGCGTGGTAGGCCGAGCGCGGCAGTGCGGTCGCGTACAGGGCGACGATCAACGCGACCACGAAGTAGGGCACCGAGCTCACCGTGAGGGTGACTCCGACGGTGGCGCGATCGATGAATGTGCCGCGCCGGCGCGCGGCATACGTCCCGGCGAGCACGCCGACGCTCAGGTACACGACGGCCGCACCGACGACGATCGACAGCGTCACGGGCACGGCCTGGGCGAGCAGGGTCGTCACGGGCTGCCCGAGCGTGTACGAATAGCCCAGACACGGCGCCGAGCAGTGCACGACGGTACCGCCGATCATGAAATCCCGGCCGGCGGCGATGCCCGCGACGTAGTCACGGAACTGCACCGCGACCGGTCTGTCGAGACTGAGACTGTGCGTGATCTCGGCGACCCGCTGCGGCGTGCAGCGGTTTCCGCAGATCGCGGCGGCCGGGTCGGTTGGCGCGACGAAGAACAGGGCGAAGCTCACCACGAGGGTGGCCACGATGACACAGACGGCGCTGACGAGCCGTTTGAGGATGTACAACAGCACGGTGTCCTGCCTGGGTGGCTGCCAGGCCCGGCCCGACGAGTTGAACGCCTGACCGGGCCCGGGATCGGGTGGCGGTCAGCCCTTGAGGAACATGCTCTTGTAGTTCGGCATGCCCATGGTGGAGTCGACGAGCGCACCGCCGATGTTGGTGCCGATCACGACGGCGACCTTGAAGTAGTACCGCGGGAGCAGGACGTAGCGGCTCATGATCTCCCGGTCCAGGTCTGCCCACTTGCCGACCGCTTCGTCCGGCGGGAGCGCGGCGATCGCGTTGATCCGGGCGTCGAGGTCCTTGTCGGTGAGCATGCCGAGGCTCTGGCCGTCGGCGATGCTGTGCGTCTGGAACAGCACCGGGAACCAGCTGCTGCCGGAGGGCCAGTCGGAGCACCAGCCGGCCGGCGAGGCGCCGAGGTTCGTCGGGGCGTTGTAGTCGCCGACCTTGCCGCGCAGCTCGGCGGTGGAGACGCCGATCGGCTTGGCGGTGAACCCGGCAGCGGTCAGCGCGTCGGACAGGATCTGCGTGGTCTGCTGGGTCAGCGGCTTGGTGTTGTCGTAGTACCAGCTCACCTCGAAGTTGAGCTTGCCGGCGTCGGTGAGCATCTTCTTCGCCGCGGCGGGGTCGCCGGCGCCCTTGCCGGACAGGCCCGGCAGCGGTTGGTAGGCACGGTAGCCGGGGACGCTCGGCGGCATGATGGTGCTGGATGCCTGCTGACCGTAGTCGTTGAACCCGGAGGCCTTCCACAGTTGGTCGTACGGGTAGGCGACGGCGATCGCCTTGCGGACCTCGAGCGGGATCTTGCGCGAGTCCAGCTGGGTCATCTGGTGGCAGGGGCTGGCGCCCCGCAGCAGCTGGCCGGCCTTGGCACCGGTCAGCTGCGGCACCAGTGAGGCGTCGATGTTCTGGTAGTTCAGCGCGTTGGCGTCGGCGCCGTTGCTGTTGAGCACCTGCTGTTGGGTCTTGACGTCCTGCTCGCCGAACTTGAAGTCCCAGCCGTCGACGTACTGGTGCCGGGCCGGGTCGGTGTTCGCGTCCCAGTTCGGGTTGCGCTTGAGCTTGAGCTGCGCCCCGGGGGTGTAGCTGTCGAACTCGTACGGCCCGGTCGCCATCGGCTTGTTCTTGTAGTCCTGGCGGGTGTCCTTCGCCTTGGGAATCGGCGTGAACAGCGGGTAGCTCATGTAGAACGGCAGGTCCGGGAACGGCTGCGCGAGATGGATGACGAGCGTGCCCGGGTCGGGGGTCTCGACGCCGGCGTACGTGTCGCCGCTGGTGTACGGGCCCTTGTACGCACCGGGCTTCGCCGGGTCGCCGTCCTTGAAGTAGGTCATTTGGTACGTCGGCCCGTTGGGGTACACGTCGTGCGCGAAGGACCGCTTGATGGCGTACGCGAGGTCCTCGACCTTGACCTCGCTGCCGTCGGCGTACTTGATTCCGCGCTGGAACCGGAACGTCCAGGTGAGCTTGTCGGCCGACACGGTGCCGAGATCGGTGAGATCGGAGACGAGCACCGCGTCGCCGTTCGGGCGGATGTCGAACTGGGTGGGGGTACGGAAGACCAGCTTGTCGATCTCGTTGGCGTCGACGTAGTACGTGTCGGTCGGGTCGAAGGTGTTGGGTGTCGGCTGGGAGTACACGGTGATCGTGCCGCCCTTGCGAGCCCCCGGGGCATCCTTCGCGGGTCCCTTGGCGTCGCGGTCCATGATGACCTTGTCGGTGGCGATGGTCGACCTGCCGTCGTCCGCGGAGGTCCGCTTCGACGACGGACTGCCGCAACCGGTGGCCGCGGCGGCCATCACGGCGGCCACCACCACGACCGATCTGACGTGCTTCATGCAATGCCTCGATTTCTGCGGGATGTGTGCGGCCAGCGGTGCGCCTGCGGGTTCTGCGGGATGTATGCGATCAGCGGTGCGCCTGCCGGTTCTGCGTGCGGTCAGCGGTGCGCATTCGGGCTCTGCGTGCGGTCAGCGGTGCGTCTTCGGGTCGAAGGCGTCCCGGACGGCGTCGCCGAGCAGGCTCAGGGTGAGCACGAGCGTGGTGATGCCGAGCACGGGCAGCCAGAGGTACAGCGGATCGGCGCGGTAGTAGTTCTGGGCCGCCGCGACGGTGACGCCCCACGACGGCGTGGGCTCGGTGAGCCCGACCCCGAGAAAGGTCAGACCGGCCTCCGCGACGATGTAGCCGGGCAGCGAGAGCGACGCCGACACCACGACCGGCGCCACGAGATTGGGCAGCAGCTCCCGCAACAGCACGGTGCGGGTCGGCAGGCCGAGGACCGCCGCGGCGGCGACGAAGTCGAGCTCGCGCATCGACAGCACCTGCCCGCGCACCAGCCGCGCAAGCCCGGCCCAGCCGAAGAACGACAACACGACGATCAGGGAGATGAAGCGAACCCTCGCCACCTGTTGTGGCGGCGCCTCCGCGCCACCGGTCACGGACAGCAGCACCGCCGGGGTGGCGATGGCGAAGAGAAGGTACGGCAGGCTCAGCACAAGATCGATGAGCCAGGACACGATCCGATCCAGCCAGCCGCCGACGAAGCCGGCGAGCATGCCCGCGATCAGACCGACAACCGTGGCCACGAGCGTTGCCGCCCCGGCGACCAGCAGCGAGGGCCGGGCGCCGTAAACCCAACGGGCGAACAGGTCCCGGCCCAGACGGGGTTCGACGCCGAACCAGTGCTCGGCGCTCGGCCCGACGGTCGGGAAGCCGTAGTCATCGATGAGGTCCTGATGCAGCGCGGTGGGACTCTGGCCTTCCAGCGCCGCCAGCACCGGCGCGAAGACGGCGACGGCCACGAACAGCACGACGATTCCGACGCATACCATCGCGACCCGGTCGCGACGGAGCCGGCCGAGTGCCATCCGGGTGGGTGACCGGCCCGCCGCCGCGGTGGTGGCGGTGCTGGGCCGGTCGGTTGGTGGACCGGGGTGCGGTCCTTCGGCGGCCACGACGATCGGGTCCATTCGCGGCGCCCTTTACAGTCGGGGGTGGAGGCGGGTTTGTGTGCCGGGGTGTCCGGTGCGGTGCGTGTCGGAGTCTCACAGTGGTTGTCGGTGCGGGGTCATCGTCGGCGGCATAATGTTTCGCTATGGGCATTGACGTGCGGCACCTGCGCGCGATCTGCGTCATCGCCGAGGCGGGTAGTGTGACCGCCGCGGCGGCGCAGCTGAATCTGTCCCAACCGGCGTTGACCGCGCAGTTGCACCGGATCGAGGAGTTGCTCGGTGGGGTGCTGTTCGTGCGGAGCCGTGCGGGCGTGGAGCCGACCGAGCTCGGCCGGCGGGTCCTGAGTCGGGCCCGGGTGGTGCTGAACGAGGTCGACGCGTTTGTCGACGACTTCCGTGAGCCGCACCGGGCGCCGGGGTTCGTCCGGTTCGGCACGGTGCACCTGGCGTGTGCCGCGAGCCTGGTCGACCGGGTCAAGGAGGCGTTTCCGGACACCGAGGTCGCGTTGCGGATCGAGCCGTCGTCGCGGCTGCTCGTGGACGCTGTCACGCATGGGCAGCTCGACGCCGCCCTGATCGGGATCATGGAGGGGTTCGACATTCCGCTCGGTGGGATGTTGGCCAACCGGACCCTGATCCCCCGGTATCCGATCTTCATCGCGTTGTCCGCGACCCACCGTCTCGCCGGGCAGGACAGCGTCGATCTGGCCGATCTGCGTGACGAGCGGTGGGTCGGGCCGCCGGGTCCGGACGACGGCTCGCTCACGTCGCTGCGGCGGGCGTGCCGCGCGGCCGGGTTCGAGCCCGACATCCGCTACGACGCTCCCAGCGGCGCCGGCCAGCCCTTGGTCCGCTCCGGCAACGGCGTCCGGCTGGTCGACCCCACCTGGCCCCAGCCGCCCGGCACCGCCGTCCTACCCCTGCGCGGCGAACCGCAGATCGCCCGTCTCCTCGTCATCTGGCGCCGCGACGCGTTCAGCCACACCGAATGCGAACAGCTCTACCGCGCGGTCACCCACGCGTTCCTCGATCACGTGCCGAACAACCCGGCCTTCGAGCGCTGGTGGAAGGCCAACCCCCAGACACACCCGATCCTGCAGCAGTAGGACGCACCCGTCTGAGCCCTCGGCGAGGCTTGCGCTGCTCGGCTCGCCTCGCCCACGCCCGTCCTGGTCAATTCGACCGACTGGGCGACCTCGGTGACGGCTTCGGCGACCCGGCGCCCCACGTCGGGGGTCTGATCGTGCGCAGGTGCGGTACGTCAACCCATAGCCAAACATTATGCCGCCGGTGATGACCTCACACCCGCGACCACAGTGAGACTCCGATGCGCGTCGGAACGCCCCGCGCGCGACCCGTGCCCGGCAATCCGCCTCCACCCCGACCGCACGTTGCGCCATTGCTGTACCTGGAAGGAATTCAGTTGGGCGAACGGAGATGGCTCCGGGTCGCGGCAGCCACGGTCCTGGCACTTGTCCCTGTGATCACATCGGCGTGTGACGCAAGCGTCGGCGACGGCACCTCCGGCGCTGTCCGCCGGCCGGTCGACGGGTTGAGGATTCTGGTGCCGAACAGCCCGGGCAGCGGCTACGACACCACGGCACGCACGGCGGCGAAAGTCATGCAGGACGCCGGTCTGGCACGGGACGTCACGGTCTTCAACGTCGCCGGCGCCGGCGGCACGACAGGGCTGCGGCGCGTCGTCGACGACGGGAGCGACGAGAACCTGCTCATGCAGATGGGGCTCGGCGTCGTCGGCGCCATCCACACCAACAGGTCACAGGTGACCCTGATGGACACCCTGCCTGTTGCGCGACTCATCGAAGAGATGGAAGCGGTGGTGGTGCCGAAGGATTCGCCGTACGACACCCTGCAGGATCTCGTGACGGCCTGGAAGGCGGATCCCGCAGGGGTTCCCGTCGGTGGCGCGTCGGCGTCGGGCGGGCCGGACCACTTGATGCCCATGCTGCTGGCGCAGGCGGTCGGCGTGGCGCCGAAGAGCGTCAAGTTCGTCAGCTTCGGCGGCGGCGCTGAACTCCTGGCCGCGGTGCTCGGCAACAAGGTCGCCTTCGCGGCCACCGGCATCGGTGAGGTTGCCGAGCAGGCCAGGGTCGGTGAGGTGAAGATCCTCGCGGTGACCGGGGCGCGGCGGACCGGCGGCCTTGATGCACCGACGCTCAAGGAGCTGGGCGTGGACCTGGTCTTCGCGAACTGGCGAGGACTCGTTGCCACGTCCGGTCTGACCGCCGCGCAGCGGCAACGGCTGGTCGACCTCGTGACGAACATGCGCAACTCGCCGGAGTGGAAGGTCGCGCTGGCCACGAAGGGCTGGACCGATGCCTTCATCGCCGGCGACGAGTTCGCCGCGTTCGTGGCGAGCGAGAACGACCGTGTCGCGAAGGTGCTACGAGAACTGGGACTCGGATGAGCGCTGAGGGAGTGCCTTCATGAACATCAGCATGCGGACGGCGCGCCGAGGACAGACCGTCGCACCCGGAAGCGTGGCGGCGGCCAGGGCAAACCTTGTCCGGCAGGCGCGACGTCGTCGCGTCGTGAATCGATCGGCACAACTCGCCGCCTTGACCATGGCGATCGCCGCCTGGCAGCTGGCCGGGATGTACTGGCTCGACTCCTACCTCTACAGCACACCTGCTGCGGTCTGGCAGCGCCTGGTGGAGTGGTTCACCGTCGGCACGCCGATCGGCTCCGTCTGGAAGCAGATCTTGACGTCCCTGTCGGAGTCCGCCGTCGGCTTCGGCGTGGGTGCGATCGCCGGGGTCTCGTGCGGCGTCCTGGTCGGCGCCAGTCGCACGCTCTCGGACTTCTTCGGCCCGTTGATCAGGGCCGCCAACGTCGTTCCCAGCATCGTCCTGGTCACCCTGCTGTTCATCTGGTTCGAGCTCGGCACGTCCTCGAAGGTCGCGACCGTCATCGCCATGGTCTTCTTCGCGACGTTCTTCGCCACGTTCAGTGGCATCCGCGACGTCGACGCGCGAATGCTCCAGGAAGCCGAGCTGTTCGGGGTGGGCGCCGTCGCCCGGATCACGACGGTGATCGTGCCGCTCGTCGCCACGCGCATCGTTGCCGGGCTGCGCTCGGCCGCCGAACTCGCCTGGATCGGGGCGGTCATGGCGGAGTTCATCGGCGGCCGGCAGGGGCTGGGACTGCTGGTTCGCTACGGGGAGGCGACGTTCGACGCGACCGGCGTCCTCGCCGGGATGATCGTGATCACCGTGATCGCGGTCGCCGGCAAGGTTCTCCTGAGCAGCATCGAACGGTGGCTCCGCGGGGCAAACTGAGCGCGACGTCGTGGTCAGCGGTCTGCCGTGGGCGGCATTCACCGAAGCCCGGCAGCGCGGCCTGCTGTCCGCTGTGGTCGAGGCGTTGTCGCCGCAGGGCGCGTTCACCACGTTCGCCTACGTCCACGCACGCCACACCCGAGCGGCCCGCAACCTGCTGCGCTCGCTCGAGTCGCTGTTCGACGAGGTCGTCACCAGCCGAACGGTGTGGACGAACCTTCCACCGGCGCTGGTCTACCACTGCCGCCGACCCACATGAACCGGGGCGGGCGGTCATGAAGGGGCACCGCGACCGCTACGCGCCGGCAAGGGGTGTCACGCCGCACCGCTCAGCGGATCCGGAGGTGCGGCGGGCGGGGTCGGTGGGTGTCGTGGCGTCACCTTGGTGTGGGCGGTGGCCGGTTGCTGGGGTTGAAGAGCTGGTCGGCCGCTGTACCCGTCATGGGGTGTGCGAGGTAGCCGCCGCGGGCGGTGTCGCAACCGACGTCGTTGAGGGCCTCGAGCTGGTCGCGGTGGTCGACGTCGATGGCGGTGACGGTGCGGTCGAGGTCGTGGAACATCGCGATGAGCCAGGCGAGCGTCGTCGTGCTCGACAGGTACGTCGGCAGGTAGGCGTCGATGCCGTCGAGGAGACGCGGGTCGAGGATGACGGTGCTGACCGGGGACTCGGCGAGGTGGGCGGGGCCGCCGGTGTTGTTGACGGCGACGTGGATGCCGGTACGGGCCAGTCCGTCGAGCGTGAAGGCGATGTCGTCGCTGAGGTCGTGCAGCGCCTCCTGGGCGATGGCGAGCTGGAGCCGGCCGGATGGCAGGCCGCTGGCGTCCAGTGCCGCGGTGACGGTGGTGAGGATGGTGGGGTCACGGAGCTGGGTGATGGTGCAGTCGACGCTGAGCATCGGCGGCTCCGGGGTGCTCTGCCAGGTCGCGGCGCGGGCGCAGGCGTCGCGCAGCAGCCGGGCGGCGAGCGGGATCAGGACTCCGACGCGTTCGGCGAGGTCGAGGAACTCGCTCGCGGGCACCGGCCCGAACTCGGGATGGGTCCAGCGTGGTGTGGCGTGCATGCCGACGATGGTGTTGTCGCGCAGCCGGATGATCGGCTGGTAGGTGAGGGTGAGCTCGCCCCGTCCCACGGCGCCGGGCAGTGCGTGGGTGAGCTGGTGGCGCCGGACGTCGAGCGCTTCCCGGGCCGGCGCGAACAGCGTCCATGACGCCGCCGGGTTGTCGTGCCTCGCCCAGGTCAACGCCATCGCCGCGGCGCGGAGCAGGTCGCCGGGGCTGCTCTGGGCGGCGGGGCGCTCCACGATGCCGGCCATGGCGGTGACGGACAGGTCGTGCCCGTCGATCCGGCACGGGTGCCGCAGCAGCGGCAGTGCGGCGTCCGCGGCCTTGATGGCGTCGTCCGGGCCGGTGGTGTCCTCGACCGCCAGGGCGAAGGTGTCGGCGCCGAGGTGGGCGAGGTAGTAGTCGCGCCCGGTGGCCAGGCCGTGCAGCCGGTGCCCGGTGAGCTGCAGCAGCTGGTCCGCCGTGGTGGTGCCGAACGTGTCGTTGATGGCGCCGAACCGCTGGATGTTGAGCAGGCACACACCGATCCGCGCGGTCGGTTTCCCGGCGATGACGACCTCGAGGTAGGCGGTGAACGCCGCCCGGTTCGGCAGACCGGTCAGCGGGTCGTGCAGCAACGCGTGCCGGACCTGCTGCTGCAGGTGCTGCTGGTGGGTGCGCCACGCCACGCGTTCGTCGCGGCCGACGTCCTCCGCCGCACGGCGGATCACGTCCTGCAGCGTGGTGGCGAATCCGAGCGCCAACTGGTCGGTCAGCACGGTGAGCCGGTCCGCGGCGTCCTGTCCGGCGATCCGGAGGTCGGTCAGGAGCCGCAGCCGCAGGACGCGCACGCTCGCCGCCATGATCTGCGGGTCGGACATGCCGCTGTCGACGAGGTCGCGACCGACCCGGAAGCCGGCCTGCGGGTCGGCCGCGGGGCCGGTCACCGCGGTGAGCATCCGACGGGTCAGGGTCTGGAGCACGTGGAGGCGGCGGGCCCGCCCACCGGGCACGAAGTTCGTCCTGGGCAGGCTCCGCTCCCAGACGGCCGCGAACTGCGTGACCTCGCCGGCGGGCTCCCGCAGCGGGTCGGCTTGAGGGCGTGGTTGAATGCCGGTCACAGCTCGCGACTTCTCCCGCCCGACCGCGGGCGTAACCCCGGTCGCGGGTCGCCGGCATCGCGCGTCGCCGACGATGGGCAACGCCTCGTGCAGGGCCTGGTCTTCGCGGGTACCGCCCTCGGCTGCCGCATGCACCTGCCCTTGCCATTCGTGGCGGACGGGAGTTCTCTGGATGCACAGTGTGAACCGCGGCCGGGGTCGCGTACCACCCCGTCCACCCGAACGGGTGAACGACCTCTGGACCTAACCGGTGCTGAGCTTGCGGGCCACACCGCCGAACGCCGACCGCTGTGCGGGATCGTCCGCGTCCTCCGGGTCCGGGTGCCAGTCGCTGATCGGGACCAGGCCGGGGTCCAGCACCTGCCACCCGGCGAGCAGGCCGACCACTTCGGCGGGGGTACGCACGTGCAGTGACGTCGGCGTGCGCTGGTAGAGCCGTCGCACGTTCTCCTGCCCGGCGGCGTCTTCCGCCGGTACTGAATGCGAGACGGCGACGTAGCTGCCCGCCACGGTGGCGTCGGCGAACTCCCGCAGGATCCGCGCGGGGTCGTCCGGGCCGCCGATGAAGTGCAGCACCGCGACCATCAGCACGCCGATGGGCCTGGAGAAGTCGAGCAGGTCGGTCACCGTGGGGTGCCCGAGGATGTCCTGCGGCCGCCGTACATCGCCCTGGACCGCGGTGGCGTACCGGTTGCCGGCCAGGATCCGCTGGCTGTGCGCGACAGCGACCGGGTCGATGTCGACATACACGATCCTCGCGTCCGCGGCCGCGTACTGCGCCACCTCGTGAACGTTGCCCAGCGTCGGGATGCCCGAGCCGATGTCCAGGAACTGCCGGATCCCGTTGCCGGCCAGCCACCGCACCGCCCGGCCCAGAAACGCGCGGTTGTCGTGCGCCAGCTGGATGACGCCCGGCCAGGCGCGCTCGGCGTCCTCGGCGAACCGCCGGTCGACCTCGAAGTTGTGGAACCCGCCGAGCGCATAGTCGTAGACCCGCGCCGCGTTCGGCGTGGTGATGTCGACACCATCAGGCACCCACTCCGGCAACACCGCCAACCCCCTCTGCAGCCACGTCCATCCATCAGCGTGACACACAGGTCACCTTCAGTGGTGCATCCGGGCCGCGGCGACTCGAGGAGCCGGCATCAAACTTTCCAAACTGGAAAGTACTCGCTATAGTTTCCAACATGGAAAGTATTGAGGCACGCGACCAGTTGCTCCTCGCGGAGCGCGCCGCGGCGGCGCCCTACGTCCAGTACCCGCCGACCCCGTGGTGGTATGCCCCGGTCATCGGCGCGTGGACCGCCGCGTTCATCGGATGCTTCACCTGGTGGCGGGACAACGGCGCACTGTTCGCCGCCTCGCTCGCGATCCTGCTCTCGGCCGAGGTGTTGTTCCTGGTCTGGATGCGCCGGCGGCACGGGGCGCTCCCGATGCCCGGCCACGGCAAGCCGCCCGTGGAGATCGCCGCGGTGTGGCGCGGCTACTTCGCCGGCCTCGTGGTCATCGTGGCGCTGGTCGCGCCGGCCTGGTGGTTCGTCGGCGTGCCGGCGGCCGCGGCGGTCGCCTTCGTGCTCGTCACCGCCGGCCTCGTCATCTACGAGCGCAAGTACGCCGTCGCCGCGGGCAGAGTCCGGGACCGGCTGGCGTGATCGGCGACCTCGACCCGGTCATCCACGTCCCCAAGCGGCTCGCGGCGATGGCGATCCTGGCCAACGCACCGTCGGTGTCGTTCCGGTTCCTCAAGGAACAGCTGCAACTCACCGACTCCGACCTGTCCAAGCAGATGTCGGCACTGGAAGCCGCCGAGTACGTCAAGTCCGCCAAGGACGGCCACGGCCGCGGCGCGAGCACGACATTCTCGATGACCCGCACGGGCCGCAAGGCCTACACGGCACACTGCGCGGCACTCCGGGCGCTCATCGATCCCGGTCTGGCTTGACCCCGAGCCCCGGGGCGCTCCCTACATCGTGCAGGACGACCAAGAGTTCGTCACGTGGCGGCTGCCGGGCGCTGATGAGCAGCAGGCAGCCCGCGGCGCTGATCAGCCCGCACAGCAGCAGCGCCGCCCGGTAGCCGAGAGCCTGCGCGGTCGCACCCGCGACGAGGCCGGAGACCAGCGAAGCGGTGATGAACGCGTTGCCGAACAGCGCGGTCGCGCGGCCGGTGGCCTCGGGCATCAGGTCCTGCATGTACGTGATACCCAGCGCGTTGACCGCGGCGATGGCCAAGCCGCGGACCACCTGGGCGACGATCAGCAGCGGCAGGCTGGAGCCGGCCGAAACGAGCACGAAGTACACGACGAACAGCAGCATGCCCAGCAGGATCACCCGCTGCCGGGGTACCCTGGCCGGCAGCAGGATCAGGCTCAGCGCCGCCGGTATCTCCGCCAGCGCGCCCGTGCTGGCCAGCAGCCCCACGTCCTGGTCGGTCCGGCCCAGGGTGCGCGTGACGTACAGCGGCAGCGCGACCGAGCCGGCGCACATCGCGGTGTTGAACAGCATGAAACTGGCCGCCACCAGCAGCACCGGCCGCCGCAACCGGGACGGCGCCCGCGACTGCGGCGCGGTCCGGGGTGTGACCGGCGCCGGGCCCAGCAGCAGCAGCGGCGCCGCGATCAGCGCGAACGCCAGGGATGTCAGCAGCAGCAGGCCGCTGTATCCCCGCCACGCCAGCGCCGCTGACCCGAGGATCGGGCCGATGGCCCAGGCCAACGAGAACACCGACCGCAGCGCCAGCGTTCCGCGTCCCGACGCGTCACCGGACGCCCGGTCCAGGTGGGTACGCGCCAGCGCGAACACCTGCGAGAAGCCCGCCAGGCCGGCGCCGAGCAGGCCCGCCCCGATGACCAGCAGCAGGGCGTAGCTGGTGGTCGTGCTCAGCGCGAGGTACCCGACGGCCGGCGCCAGCACGGCGACCAACGCCGGCCACCGGCCGGCACCGCGGTCGAACCGGCGACCGAGCCAGGACGTCACGAACAGTCCGCTGACGGCGATGACGGAGAGGAACACACCAACCTGCAGCGGAGACAGGCGCGCCCGGTCCGCACCGAACAACACCAGATACGGCCCGATCATGGAGTCGGCAATGCCCAGCAGCAGGACGCAGACCAGCAGGTGCGGCAGCTTCGTCCCGACCACACGCCCCGCGTCGAAGCCCATCTGCATCCACATCCCTGGATCGCGACGGCAGCACCACCCACCACAGTTGCATCGATGATGCTCCATGCAGTATCGGGCTCGCCGAGGACCGTACCAGGCTCACTACCGTCACCGTCACCCCTGACGCACGCTCCGCAGTCCAGGCGTGTCCTCGCGGCGAAACTTACGCGCTGACGCCCGGGGATCCGCCGGCGACGCGGGCGGTCACGTGGACGCCGTCCACCGTGGACAGTGACAGTTCGTCGGTGCCGGTGATGCGGGCCTCCTGGCCGCAGAACAGGGGCCGCATGTTGCGGTGGGTCACCTCGGTCACCGGGGCGGCGTCGCGCAGGCGGACGGTTTCCAGCAGGGCCAGGGTCATCAGCGGTCCGTGCACGACGAGGCCCGGGTAGCCTTCCACACCCATGGCGTAGGCCAGGTCGTAGTGGATGCGGTGGCCGTTGGCGGTCGCGGCGCTGAACCGCATGAGCCGGACCGGGTCCGTGCGCAGCACCCACTCCCCCGGTCGGTCGGCCGGTGACAGCAGCGCGTCGACCGAGGACGCCTCCGGCAGTACGGGTGCCGCTGAGGTCGGGGGTGAGGCCGGGCGGTACACGATGTCCTGGGTCTCGACCACGGCCAGCACCCCGTCCGCGCGGGTGAGGCGGGTCTGCACCGTGGACAGGACGAAGTCGCCCTGCCGGCCGGACTTCGGGGTGGTGGAGAGGACCTCGACGGTGCGGTCGACCGTCGAGCCGACGGTGAGGTCGGCGAGCAGGCGCACGGTGCCGCCGGCGAACATGCGGCGCGGGAACCCGGGCGGGTGCGGCGGCGTCACGTGGCGCGGGTGGCCGTCGGGTCCGGTCTCCCCGGCCGGCGGCCACGTCGGCAGCGCGGCCCAGTGCCACAGCGGCGGCAGCGGGTCGCCGGGGCCGGGCGCGGGCAGCCCGGTGTCGAACAGCGCGGCCAGCGCCTGCACCGGGCCGGCCTGCAGCAGTACCTCAGTCACCGGCTTCTCCTCGCTCCAGCACGCGGCGGGCCCGTTCCACGACCGGGCGGTCGACCATTCGGCCGTCGACGGTCACGACCGCCCCTCCGGCGGCCGCCGCGGCGACGATCCGGGTCGCCCAGGCCGTCTCGTCCGCCGACGGGCGGAACGCGGCACGGACGAGGGGGACCTGCCGCGGGTGGATGCACAGTTTGCCGGTGAAGCCGAGGCCGCGGGCGTAGGTGACATCGTCGGCGAGCAGCGCGTCGTCGGACAGGTCGGTGGTGACGCCGTCGATCGGGCCCGGCAGGCCCGCCGCCGCGCTCGCCAGGACCAGCGTGTGCCGGCAGGTGGCCAGCGCCGACCGGTCGGCGGGATCGACGCCGAGCTGGGCGGCGAGGTCGAGGTGGCCGAACGCCAGCCGGGCGACGCCGGGGACACGGGCGATGCGGGCCGCGTCGAGCACCCCGGCCGCCGTCTCCACGAGCGCGATCACGGCGGGTGTACTGCCCAGCCGGCCGGTGAGATCCTCGATCGCCGACGGGTCCTCGGCCTTCGGCAGCATGACGGCGGCGTCCATGGTGGACAGTGCGGCGACGTCGTCCGCGTGCCACTCGGTGCCGATGGCATTGATCCGCACCGCGGCCGGGTTGCCGGCGGCCAGCCAGGCGAGCGCCGCCGACCGGGCCGTGGCCTTGTCCTGGGGTGCGACCGCGTCCTCGAGGTCGATGACGACGGGAGCGCCGGTGCCGGCCGCGCGGTCGAAGCGCTCAGGGCGGCCGCCGGGCACGAACAGCACGCCCGCGGCTCGGGCGATCCGGTCGGCGATGGCGGCACCGGTCATGCGGTCACCGGCCGGCGTCCGGGCTGCGACGGCGACGCCGCCGGCACCTGGGCGGTGAACCAGTCGGCCACGGTGCCCGGGTCGGCGAAGGTCACCGCCGGGTCGGCGGCGAGCTCCTCGACGACCTCGAAGAACCCGCCGACGCGGTGCGGCACGCCCAGCAGGTGCGGGTGCATCGGCAGCGCCAGGACCCGGGCGCCGCCCTCGGCCCGGGCCTCGGCCTTGAGGACCGCGACGGTGTCCCGGACCCGTCGCACGTACTCCGGCATCGGCTGGTGCTCGACCGCGACGACCACGCTGTCGTTGAGCTCCAGGTTGTACGGCAGGGCCAGCAGCGGCGGCGTGGTGCTCATCCACAGTGGATGGTCCGCGACCGCCCAGTCGAGCACGTAGTCCACGCCGAGCTCGGCCAGCACCTGCGGGGTGTGGACGGTCTCGGCCAGGCCGGGGCCCATCCAGCCGCGCGGGCGCCGGCCGGTGCTCGCGGTGAGCAGCTCCAGCGACTCCCGGATCGCGGCGCGTTCGTCGGGGGCGCCGGTCACCGCCTCCTGGCGCACGCCGTGGGCGACGAACTCCCAGCCGGTGTCCAGCAGCAGCTCGAACACCGCCGGGTAGTCGGTGTGGATGGCCGCGTTGACGCTCAGCCCGACCGGCAGGCCGCGGCCGGCGAAGCCGTCCACGAGCCGCTCGATGCCGGCGCGCAGGCCGTAGTCCACCCAGCTGTAGTTCGGCACGTCGGGCACGTTGTCGCGGCCGTGCGGGGCGGTGAGCAGCTTGCGTGGCATCGGCCGGTCGAAGGGCCACGACTCCACGTTGAGGATCGGCATGAGCACCAGGTCGGCGTCGTCCGGGCCGGTGAGCCGGGGCAGCTGGGCCGGCAGCTGGTGCGGTATCCACGTCATCGCGACTGTGCTCCTATCGGGTCTGGCCGCCGTCGACGGTGATGCTGGTGGCCACGAGGTGCGCCGCCCGCGGCGACAGCAGGTAGGCGGCGGCCGCGGCGACGTCGGCGGGCTCGGCCGGGTGGCCGGCGGGGATCTGCGCGTCGAGGGTCGCCGCCGCGGTGGCCTCGTCGACGCCGGCGGTCGCCGCGCGGTGGGCCAGCAGCGCCGTGTACCGGCCGGTGCGGGTCGGGCCGGGGTGCAGCCCGGCGACGCCGATGCCGTGCGGCGCGAAGAAGCGGCCGGCGCTGGCGACGAGGCCGTCGAGGGCGGCGTTGATGGCGGTCGAGGTGACCATGCCGGGCGGCGCGTCGCGGGCCGCGTTGCCGGCGACGAGCACGATGCGCCCGCCGTCGCCGCCGCGCATCAGTGCCGCCGCCGCACGCATCACCCGTACCGACCCCAGGAACTTGGTGGTGAACGCCGTCTGCCAGGCGGTGTCGTCGATCTCGTCGAACGTGCCGATCGGGGTCGATCCGACGCAGGCGAGCAGCCCCCACAGCGGCGCGTGCCGGGCCGCGGCGGCCGACAGCGCGGCCACGCCGTCGGTCGTGGTCAGGTCGGCGGCGACGACGGTGACCTCTGGCGCGCCGGCCTCGCGGGCCTGCGCGGCCAGCGCCTCGAGGCGGCCGGGGTCGCGGGAGGCCAGGAGGAGCCGGGCGCCCTCGGCGGCCAGTTGCAGGGCGGCGGCCCGGCCGATGCCGGCCCCCGCGCCGGTGACGGCGACGAGCCGGCCGGCGAGCTGCAGGTCCATCAGGCGTCCCTCCAGAGCGCGGTGAGGTCATCGGTGGTGCAGACGGTGGCGTAGCGGTGCCGGGCCGTTTCCAGCGTGGCCTCGTGCAGCGGCACCGACCAGGAGCCGCAGGCGTCCTCGGGCAGCACGACGTAGTAGTCGGCGCTGAACGCCTCGCGGGCGGTCGCCTCGACGCACACGTTGGTGGAGACGCCGGCGCAGATCACGGTGCGCGTCCCGGCGGAGCGCAGCAGCAGGTCCAGGTTCGTGCCGGCGAAGGCGCTGTAGCGGTACTTCTGCACGACCACGTCGTCGCCCTCGGGGGTGAGCTCGTCGATGATGCGCTGCCCCCAGCTGCCCTGCACGCACAGGTCGGTGACGGAGAACGTGGCCCGGGACCGCGCGTCGAGCCACGGTCCGGAGTCGCTGGCGTGCTCGGGCAGCGTGGTGTGCTGCGCGTGCACCACGAGCAGCCCGGCCGCCCGCGCCGCGGTCAGCAGCCGGCGCATCGCCGGGATCACCCGCCGGCCGTGCTCGAGGGACCGGCCGCCGCGGGTGGCGGTCTTGCCGCGCGGGTCGAGGAAGTCGTTGCACATGTCGACGAGGACGAGGGCGGTGTGCGCCGGCTGCACTTTCTGCGCGAGGGTGCCGAGGATCTGCGGTGTCATGCCCGGACCAGCTCGCGCAGGTCGCCGCCGGGGGCGTCGACGTTCATCGCGGCCCGCCAGCGGCGCGCGGCGCCGTCGTCGCCGAGCACCGGCACCGTCAGCAGCCGGAACTTGGCCTCCAGCTGGGCGTCGGTCATCGGTGCGGCGACGCTGCCGGTGGCGTGCTGGACGGTGAACGTGTGGGTGACGCCGCCCGGCAGCCACACCTGGACCCGGCACGCGTCCTTCGGCATCGCCGGGTCGGTGACCGCCTCGACCTTGCGCCGCAGCCCGACCACCTGCGGGTCCGTCGCCCGCGCGTCGGTGTACTGCGCCGGTCCGGCCCCACCGTCGAGCATCCCGACGGCGAAGCAGTGGTACACCGAGAACTTGCTCTGCAGCCCGTCCACGGGCTCGCGCACGCCCATCACCTCCAGCACGACCGGCCGGACCGTCGCCACGACCCGTTCGATGTCCGCGGCCGGCAGCCCGGCGTCCCGCGCCGCGATCGCCGCGTCGATCACCGAATGGGAGACGATGCCGCAGCTGTACGGCTTGAAGGCGTTCTCCTCGACCTCCCAGCCGTCGCCGAGGCGCTCCAGCGCGGCGTCCGGGTCGTAGGCGGGTGCGAGCGCGGCGGCGAGACCGGTGGGCGCGCCGAACGGGTCGGCGGCGCCGGTCAGCCCGGCGCGGGCCAGCAGCGCCGCCTGCAGCCCGTCCGCGGCTGACCGGCCGACATGCAACGCCTTCGTCATCGAGCCGAGCTGCTCGGTGACGCCGGCGGCGAGCGAGCCGGCGATCGCCAGGGCGTGCCGGGTCTGCTCGGCGTCCAGCCGCAGCACCCGGGCGGCGGCAGCGGCAGCGCCGACGTGCCCGGCGGTCCCGGTCACGTGCCAGCCGCGGTCGAAGTGCCCGGGCCCGAGCGCGATGCCGACCCGGCTGCCGACCTCGATCCCGGCCACCACGCCGGCGAGCACGTCGCGGCCGTCGGCGCCGACGAGGGCCGCGGCGGCGAGGGCGGCGCCGACGACCGGGGCGCCGGGGTGCAGCACGGTGCGCAGGTGCGTGTCGTCGAAGTCCTCGACGTGCATGGCGTACCCCATGAGCAGCGCCGCCGCGTATCCGGACACGGTCCCGCCGCGCCCGGCTACGGGCACGTCGCCGCGCAGCCCGAGGTCGCGGAGGGTCTCGGCGACTCCCAGCACGGCGGGGTGGGCGGCGGCGTCGACGGCGAGGCCGACGACGTTGGCCAGGGCCCGGCGTCCGGCGTGGCGGGCGCTCTCGGGCACGGCGTCGAGATCGAGACCGCTGGAGAAGGCGGCCAGCCGCGCCGCGAGATCCGGTCCGGCGGGCACCGGTCGGGCGGGCACCGGCGTCGCCTGCTCCTGGGGTTCCAGGACGGTCCAGACGGTGCCGAAGCCCTCCAGGAGGGTGGCCGCGGCGGTGCGGTCGCCGTAGGCGAACAGCAGACCGCGTGGCCCTTCGAGGGCGGTCGGTGACGCCGTGACGCCGTGGCCGGCCAGTGCGGCGGCGAGCACGCCCGCGGCGGCGGCGAACCCCGGCGTCAGGTCGCCCAGCGGCGTCCCGTCGTGCACCCGGTGGCCGCCGGTGAGGCTGGCCGCGATGCACAGGGCCGTGGTCAGCCGGTCCTGCGTGGCGCCGCCGGCGAGGCAGGCGGTCACGGCCGCCCCGAGCACGCCGACGCTGCCCGCCGGGTCCCAGACGGCCGCGTGACGGGGTCCGAGCGCGGTGGCGAGCCGCACGGCCAGTTCGGCGCCGATGAGGACGGCCAGGGCCGGGTCACGGTCGGCGGCGGGTCCGGGGACGGCGGTGGCCGCAGCCGCGCACACGCGCCACGCCCATGCCGGCCCCGCGGGCCCGTCCTGGCGGTGCCGGTGCTCGGGCAGGGCCCCGGCCAGGAGGGCGGTGGTGAGCGGGTCGGTGGCGTCCGGGCCGTACGGCGTCTGTGCGGCGATGCGGTGCAGCGCCGGCGCGGGCGGTGCGCCGGCCGCTGCGAGGGCCGCCTTCGCGGCGGCCAGTGCGGACGCGTCGACCGGCGCGGCGCAGGTGCGCAACACGCGGTCGGCGAACGATGATGCGAGCACGCCCCACCCCTAACACTCAACTACAGTGCTTAAGCGAGGTTAACTACTTAGGGACGGCACGTCCAGGACGGGTCGGTCACAGCGCCACCCGGGCGGGCGCGTCAGGCCGGCGTCGCCGCCTTGGCGGTGCGGCCGGGCTTCGCCGCGGCCTCGTCGGCCGACGCGAGCTGCAGGCTGGCCCGCAGGCTCTCCCCCACCGGCGATCCGGCCTTGATCCCCACGAAGAACGCGAGCACCACCAGTGCCGCCTGGCGCTGGTCGTCGGTGAGCTGGCGGTGGAACAGCGCCGCGTGCGCCTGGACCTGCTCGTTGATCTCGGCAAGCACCGGGCCGACCTCGGCGGTGGCGACCACGCGGGTCATCCGCTTGTCCTGGTCGGTGCGCTGCCGCTCGACCAGCCCGCGCCGCTCCAGGTCGCGGACCAGGCGCGAGGCGAACGCCGGGACCACGTCGAGGCGCTCCGCCAGCTGGCTGACCGTCAGCGGCTCGTCCATCACGCCGAAGATCTGGATCAGCGCCTGGTGCGCCAGCGGGTCGAACCCGTGGTCGCGGGCGGCGTCGTCGACGATGCGGATCACCTTGCGGATCACGTAGCGGGCGGTGGCGACGGCCTGCACGTACGTCTTCTGATCGGTGACCTTGTCCTGGCCGTTCTGCACCCAGGCAGCCAGCGCGATCTCGGTCTCGTTCACGTGCGTTCCCCTTCACCGTGCCCGGTTGAGCCTCAAGTATCACACTAGGAATAAGTACCCAGGATCATTATGCTGATGGCCATGGTACCTCCGGCAGCCATCCGCAATAAATGGGGCGTCATCATTCCGTCGACGAACATCATGGTCGAGCATGACCTTGCCATGCTCTGCCCGTCCGGCGTGACCTTCCACGCCGGGCGCGCATACATCAGTAAACCGTCGATGGCTTCCGACGCCGACGCCAAGGCCCTGCTCGACCAGATGGACGCGTCGTTCGACGTGGCCCTGCGCGACGTGCTGACCCTGACCCCCGACCGCATCGTCATCGCCATGTCGGCCGAGGTGATGCGGCGCGGCGTGCGGGGCGGCGCCGAGTTCGTCGACGCCGTCGCCCAGAAGGCCGGCCTGCCCGTCACCACCGGCCCGGCCGCGGTCATCGCCGCGCTGCGGCGCATCGGCGCGACCCGCATCGCCGTGCTGACCCCGTACCAGCCCGAGTCGGACCGGCTGACCAGCCAGTACATGCGGGAATGCGGCTTCGACGTGGTCCATGTCGAGGGTCTGCGGCGCACCTCCGCCACCGACATCGCCGAGACCACCCCCGGTCAGGTCATCGCCGGACTGCGCGCCCTGGCGGCGCACCGCCCCGACGCGCTGGTCGTGGTCGGCACCAACCTGAGCGCGGTGAAGCTGGCCGCCGAGGCCGAGCACTGGCTGGGCCTGCCCACGGTCGCCATGAACGCCGCCACGGTCTGGCACGCGCTGCGCGAGTCGGGCATCACCGACCGTCGCGCCGACGCCGGCTTCCTCCTCCGCGACTTCTGACGGCCACCCAAACGCCGGCCACCCCGAACGGCGGCCACCCCGAACGGCGGCGGCGGCACTGGGACGCACCCGGTGCCGCCGCTGCTCTCTGGCGTCTGGTTAGCGCAGCGCGGTGAACGTCCAGCGGCGGGAGCTGGCGTACCAGGGCAGCGCCGCCACCTCCGCCCGCTTGGGGGCGCGGCCGGCGGCGGCGCGCTCAGGACCGTCGAGCACCTGCAGGTCGGCCAGCTCGTGCAGCACGAAACAGTTGCGCTCCCCCGCCGGGACGTCCGGTGCGAGCAGGCGGCGGACGCGCAGCCACGACGGAGCGGCCAGCAGCAGCGGGGTGTGCTCCGTGTCGTACCAGTCGTCGAACTGGGCCAGCCCCGACGGCGGTACCGCGAAACTCACCATCAGCAGGAAGGCACCGGGGGCGGACGCCGGACCGGAGTCGGCGCGCACCTCGCACAGCGGGCCGCCGTCGACGGGGTCGTGCGGGACCAGGGCCAGGCCGTCGGCCGGGTCGTCGACGGAGATCCAGCGTTCGACCAGTGGCAGCGTCCCGACCGGGCCGCGCAGCAGTGTGATCACCAGCGTGTCCTCATGTTGACCGCCTTCACCTCGGCGTACGTGCGCAGCTCGTCCAGGGTCTCCTCGCGGCCCAGGCCGCTGTCCTTGACACCGCCGAACGGCTGCCCCCAGTAGTGCCGGCTCACGTCGTTGACCCAGACGTAGCCGGTGTGCAGGCCGCGGACCACCCGCATCGCCTGCCGCAGGTCGTTGGTCCACACCGCGCCGGTGAGCCCGTAGTCGACCGCGTTGGCCTGGGCCAGCACGGTGTCCACCGAGGACCAGCGCAGGACGGAGACGACCGGGCCGAAGATCTCCTCACGGGCGATGCGCATGTGCGGCTCGACCCGGTCGAACAGCACCGGCGGCTGGAAGAACCCGCCGGACAGGCCGGGATCCGCACCCGTGGCGACGATCCGGGCGCCCTCACCGCGACCGGCAGCGACGTAACCGGCCACCCGGTCGCGGTGGGCGGCGGAGACGAGCGGCCCCATGGCGGTACCGTCGACATAGGCCACACCCGGCACGAACCGGGCGATGCGCTGCTCCACGGCGGCGACCACGGCGTCGTGGACGTCCTCATGGACGAAGACCCGCGACGTGGAGCCGCACGACTGCCCGGCGCAGCTGTCGAGGTTCATGCCGGCCACGACCGCGTCGGCGACGGCCTCCACCGGCGCGTCCGGGAACACGATCATCGCGTTCTTGCCGCCGAGCTCCAGCGACACGTGCTTGACCGCGCTCGCCGCCGCGGCCCGCTGGATCGCCAGCCCCGTGGCGACGCTGCCGGTGAAGCCGATCCGCCGGATCAACGGGTGGCCGACCAGCGCGGCTCCGGCCTCGGCACCGCCGGTGACGACGGTGAACACGCCCGGCGGCAGCACCTCCTGGGCGATCTCGGCCAGCCGCAACGCCGACAGCGGGGTCTGCTCGGCCGGCTTGAGCACCACGGAGTTGCCCATCACCAGCGGCGGCAGCATCGCCTTGATCGCGAAGTACGCCGGGTGGTTGTAGGCGACGATGCGGGCCACCACGCCGAACGGCTCGTATTCGGTGAAGTGCAGGTCCCGCGGGTCGATCGGGATCGTGGCGCCGCCGGTCATCCCGGCCACGGCGGGCCAGGTGACGAACTGGTGCAGGCAGCGCTCGACGTCGGACAGCATCGCCGGGAACGGGTTGCCGCCGTCCAGCGCGTCGAGCATCGCCAGCTCGTGCCGGTGCTCGCGGACGGCGGCGCCGAGCGCCTCCAGCAGCCGGCGGCGGCCCGGCACGCCGAGGTACGGCACCCGGTACCTCAGCCAGCTCGAGTCGCTGCTGCGCCGGACCGACCGGTTCATCCGGTTCACCACGGTGGCGAGCTGGCGCAGCGAG
>NZ_JBEXUD010000063.1:17197-57463 GCF_040614215.1 Dactylosporangium sp. NPDC006015 | reverse complement strand
CTGGGGTGTGCGGTGGTTGACAGGTTCATAGAGTTACGGCGGCCATAGCGGAGGGGAAACGCCCGGTCCCATTCCGAACCCGGAAGCTAAGCCCTCCAGCGCCGATGGTACTGCACCCGAGAGAGTGTGGGAGAGTAGGACGCCGCCGGACAAATTTTCGATTAAGGGCCGCCCTTTCCTGGGGCGGCCCTTAATTCGTTTACCGGGTCGAGCGCATGCGGTGCACCCCGGTCGGGAAGGATGAAGTCGTGACTGCAGGACCCCACGACCGCGACAACAGCGGGCAGGACCGGGGCGAGCGCCCCGCTTCCGGCGACCGCAAACCACGTTGGACCGGCGCCGACCGCGACCGCGGGTCGGCCTCGAGCTCCCGTACGCCCCGCGACGGCGGACCCCGCGCAGGTCAGGACCGCTCCGGCGGCTTCCGCGACCGTGACGGCGGGCCGCGTGGCGGTGGCTTCCGCGACCGCGACGGTGGCTCCGGTGGCGGCGGATACCGCTCCGGTGACCGTACCGGCGGATCCCGTGACGGCAATCGCGCCGGCTCCGGCGGATCGGGTGGTTACCGCTCCGGTGACCGTCCGGCCGGCGGCGAGCGCTCCGGCGGCGGCTACCGTTCCGGCGGCGAGGGCGGCTCCGGCGGCTTCCGCGGCGGTGACCGGCCCGGGTACCGCGACGGTGAGCGCTCCGGTGGCTTCCGGCCGCGCGAGGGCGGCGACCGCTCCGGCGGGTTCCGCGACCGGGAAGGCGGCGGTGGGCCCCGTGGCGACCGTGGTGACCGGCAGGGCGGGTTCCGCTCGGGTGGTCCCGGCGGCTATCGCTCCGGTGGTGACCGGCCGGGATTCCGTGACGGTGAGCGTTCCGGTGGGTTCCGCGACCGCGACGGTGGACAGGGCGGCTTCCGCGACGGCGCTCCCCGTGGCGACCGTGCCGGCGGGTCCGGCGGCTTCCGGGACCGTGACGGCGGGCCGCGCGGCGACCGGCCGGGCGGGTTCCGCGACCGTGACGGCGGACCGCGCGGTGACCGTGGTGACCGGCCGGGGTTCCGCGACGGTGCGTCGCGTGGGGACAGGCCCGGTGGGTTCCGTGACCGTGACGGCGGACCGCGGGGCGACCGCGGTGACCGGCCGGGCGGCTTCCGCGACCGTGACGGTGGTCCTCGTGGCGACCGTGCCGGCGGGTCCGGCGGCTTCCGGGACCGTGACGGCGGACCGCGCGGCGACCGGCCAGGCGGGTTCCGTGACCGTGACGGCGGTCCTCGTGGCGACCGTGACGGCGGACCGCGCGGCGACCGGCCGGGCGGGTTCCGTGACCGTGACGGCGGTCCTCGTGGCGACCGTGCCGGCGGGTCCGGCGGCTTCCGTGACCGTGACGGCGGCCCTCGTGGCGATCGCGCCGGTGGCTTCCGTGACCGTGACGGTGGTCCTCGTGGCGACCGGCCCGGGTTCCGTGACGGCGACCGGCAGGGTGGCTTCCGCGACCGGGACGGTTCGCGTGACGGCGGGCCGCGTGGCGGTGGGTTCCGTGACCGTGACGGTGGTCCTCGTGGCGACCGGCCGGGCGGGTTCCGTGACCGCGACGGTGGACCCCGCGGCGACCGGCCGCCGTTCCGGGACAACGCCGCGCGAGGGGACCGTCCGTCGTTCCGCGACGGTGGTCCGCGTGACGGTGGTCCTCGTGGTGGGTTCAGGGATCGTGACGGCGACCGGCCGGCGTACCGCGACCGCGGTGACCGCCCCGGTGGGTTCCGCGACCGGGACGACCGCGGTGAGCGGCCCGGTGGCTTCCGTGACCGCGACGGTGGTGCCCCCCGCGGCGACCGGCCCGGCGGGTTCCGCGACCGCGACGGTGCTCCCCGCGGTGACCGGCCGAGTGGGTTCCGCGATCGGGACGGTGGGCCGCGTGGCGACCGTGCCGGCGGGTTCCGTGACCGCGACGGTGGTCCTCGTGGCGGTGGGTCCCGGGACGACCGTGGCACCGGTGGGTTCCGCGACCGGGGTGACCGCCCTGCGGGTTCCGGTGGGTTCCGGGACCGTGACGGGCAGCGTTCCGGTGGCCACGGCGACCGGCCCGGGAACTTCCGGGACGACCGGGGCGGCCCGCGGCGCGAGGGTGGCCCCCGCGGCGACCGGCCCGGGCAGCGCGACGGTGGTCCGCGTGGCGGTGGGTTCCGCGACCGGGACTCCGGCGGGCGTGGTGCCGGCTTCCAGCGGCCCGAGGGGCTGCGGCGCGACGACGCAGGCGGCTACCGGCCGCGGCAGAGCGACCCGGGCTTCGTCGCCGAGGAGATCGAGGGCGAGGAGACCGTCAGCCGCGTCGCGGACCCGGTGCTCGCCGACGACATCGACCCGGCGGAGCTGGACCGTGAGGTGCGCAGCGAGCTGAGCTCGCTGGCCCGGCCCGTCGCGGAGGAGGTGGCCCGCCGGCTCATCGCGACGGGGCAGCTGCTCGACGACGACCCGGAGCTGGCGCTCGCCCACGCGCTCGTCGCGCGGCGGAAGGCGTCGCGCATCGCCGTGGTACGTGAGGCCGCCGGTCTCGCCGCGTACCACGCCGGGGAGTGGCAGACGGCGCTCGGTGAGCTGCGGACGTAC
Source organism: Dactylosporangium sp. NPDC006015 (assembly GCF_040614215.1). Taxonomy (NCBI): domain Bacteria; kingdom Bacillati; phylum Actinomycetota; class Actinomycetes; order Micromonosporales; family Micromonosporaceae; genus Dactylosporangium; species Dactylosporangium sp. NPDC006015. Next base: position 54,869 of record NZ_JBEXUD010000063.1, on the reverse strand, counting down.
CACCGGATGACCGGCCGGCAGACCCACATCGCGGTCATCGCCGACTGCGAGCGGGCGCTGGGGCGGCCGGAGAAGGCGATCGACCTGTTCCGGACCGCGGACCGGGAGAAGCTCACCGCCGAGGAGATCGTCGAGCTGCTGATCGTCGCCGCCGGTGCGCGCGGCGACATGGGGCAGCATGACGCCGCCGTGGCGATGCTGCAGGTGCGTGAGCTGACGTCGGCACCCGAGGCGGTGTGGGCGGCTCGGCTGCGGTACGCGTACGCCGACGCCCTCCTGCGTGCCGGTCGCCGGGAAGAGGCCCGCGAGTGGTTCGCGCGCGCCGCCGACCTCGACGAGGACCTCGCCACCGACGCGGCCGAGCGGCTCCTGGAGCTCGACGGCATCGTCCTGGACGGCGACGAGGACGACGACGAGGACGACGAGCGCGCCCTCGCCGACGACAGCGCCGAGGACGAGGACGACGCGGACGACCGCGACGAGGACGACGACCGCGACGACGAAGACGACCGCGACGAAGACGACTACGACGACGAAGACGACGAAGACGACGAAGACGACTACGACGATGACGACGAGGACGACGACGAAGACGCGGACCGCGACGACGAAGACGACCGCGACGACCGCGACGACGAAGACGACTACGACGATGACGACGACGACGACGAGGACGACGACCGCGACGGCGACTACGAGGACGAGGACGACGTAGACGCCGAGGACCAGGACCCGGACGACGTGGACGACGACGTCGACGGCGACGGGGAGCCGGACGACGAGGACGACCGCGACACCGACGGACCCACGGTCGACGACCGCGGGACCGAGACGGGCGCCGGCCGTACCGACGCCGACAACGACGACAGTGGGACGACTCGTGGCTGAGCAGGCGAGCGAAGACCTCGTCAGCCACTACGACCTGGTCATCTTCGACCTCGACGGCGTCCTGTACCTCGTCGACCAGGTCATCCCGGGCGCCGCGGAGGCGTGTGCGAGGCTGCGCGAGCGGGGGATTCCCAGCGCGTACGCCACGAACAACGCCTCGCGGCTGCCCGGCGACGTCGCGGCGTTGCTGACGCGCATCGGCATCCCCGCCGACGTGCGGGAGGTCGTCACGTCCGCGCACGCGACGGCGCTGCTGCTCGCCGAGCGGTTCGCGGCCGGGACACCGGTGCTGATCCTCGGGGCGCCGGCGCTGCAGGAGGAGGTCAGGGCCGTCGGGCTCCGGCCGGTCACCGACCCTTACGAGGCCAAGGTGGTCGTGCAGGGGTACGGGCCGGACGTCGCCATGCGGGACCTCGCCGACGCGTCGGTCGCCATCCGGGCCGGCGCGACGTGGATCGCGACGAACGCCGACAAGACGCTGCCGTCGCCGCGCGGGCCGCTGCCCGGGAACGGCTCGCTGGTCGTGGCGCTCGCCACGGCGCTCGGGCGGCAGCCGGACACGATCGTCGGCAAGCCCGACCCGACGCTGTTCCTGGAGGCGGCGCGGGAGCGGGCGGCGGCACACCCGATCGTCGTCGGCGACCGGCTCGACACCGACATCGAGGGCGCGTACCGGGCGGGCATGGACAGCCTGCTCGTCCTCACCGGGGTCAGCGACGCCGCCGAGCTGCTCGCGGCGCCGGTCGAGCGGCGGCCCACGTTCGTCGCGGAGGACCTGGCGGGGCTGTTCGAGACGCCGCCGGAGGCCGGGACGAACCAGTGGCGCGTCGACGACCTCGGCGACCGCTGGGTGCTGGCCGGCGACGGGCGGCGGGTGGACGCGCTGATGGCGCTGTGCGCGGTCGCGTGGGCGGCTGGTGAGGTCCGGCCCGTCACGGCGAAGGGCGAGGCCGCCTCGGCGGCGCTGGAGTGGATGAGGCTCTGACCGCGAGCGGATGAGGCTCTGGCGGGTGGATGACGCTCCGGCCGCGCGCTAGAGCAGCTTCCGCAGCTTCAGCAGGTCGAACACGCCCGCGTCGATCTTGATGCGGCCGCTGGTCCAGGCCTGCATGACGTTGAGCTCACCGTTGACGAGGGCGACCAGGTCGTCGCTCGTCGCGGTGAGCTTGATCTTCGCGCGGGGGTCGTCGCCGTCGGTCAGGCCGGTGATCTGCCCGTCCTTCAGCTGTCCGTGAAACGCCACGTTCAGGTCCGTGACACGGCAGGCGAGGGAGCGGTCGAAGTCCAGCTTCTCGCGGGCCTCGGCGGCGTTCGCGGCGAGCTTCGCCCCGAGCTTCTGCAACGCGGCGCGGCATTCCTCGACCGTGGCCATGTTTCCCCCCGTTTCCGTGCATCTAAATGTCCAATGCGGACACTTGGATTGTGACCGTACCGTACGGCGTCACGGACCGCCCGGTAGCGTGAACAGCGGTACACCACTTGGAGGAGAGGCGCAACCATGGCTCAGGAAGCCTGGCGGGCATATCTGGAACTGGCCTACGGCATGACCGAGGCGACGACCAAGAAGGCGACCAAGACGGTCCGCAGGCTGGTCGGCAGGAGCGGCGCGACCGCGGAGCAGCTGCAGGTGATGGCGGAGGACCTGCTGAAGGCCGGCACGGCCAACCGTGAGGCGATGACCAAGCTCGTCCGGTACGAGCTGGACCGCGCCCTGGGCGCCGTCGGCCTCGCCACGGCGGAAGAGGTCTCGGCGCTGACGAACCGCGTGCACGAGCTGGAGGCGAAGCTGAAGGCGGCCGCCGTGAAGCCGGCACCCGCGGCGCCAGCCGCGCCGGCCACCACCTCGCCGATCGAGCTGTCGCCGGTCGAGCCGGAGCCGGCGCTGCCGGTCGGTGCCGAGGCCGTCGAGCCGGAGGCCGCCGCACCGGCGGCGAAGAAGACGGTCGCGAAGCGGGTCGTCGCCAAGAAGACGGCCGCCGCGCCGGCCAAGACCGCGCCGGCCAAGACCGCGCCGGCGAAGACCGCCCCGGCGAAGACGGCCCCGGCGCGCAGGACGGCGGCCACGAAGGCCGCTCCCGCGCAGGCTGAGGCGCCGGCGGCGCCCGTCAAGAAGTCGGCCCCGGCGAAGAAGGCGGCGGCGAAGGCCGCGGTCGAGAAGATCGCCGAAGCGTCGGATGTGGCGCCTGTGAAGAAGACCTCTCCCCGGAAGCGGGCGTCGTCCTCGTGAGCATCACTCCTGGTCCAGCCCCCGTTCCCGGTCCAGGCCCGATGCCGGGTCCGCCCGGTGCCGCGGCGCTTGGGCGGGTCGAGGCGGCGGTCGAGGCACTCAACGGGGTAGCGTCGCTGCCGTTGCAGCGTCAGGTCGCGGTGTACGCCGACGCCCACCGCACGCTGCAGGAGACGTTGGGCACGATCGAGGAACGGTGATGGCGCGGCGGACACGACTCGATGCCGAGCTGGTGCGCCGCGGCCTGGCCCGGTCGAGGGAGCAGGCGGCCGCGTTGATCGCCGAGGGGCGCGTCGAGGTGCGCGGCGTCGTGGCCGGCAAGGCGGCCGCCCAGGTCGACCCGGCCGACCCCGTCAACGTCCTCGCCTCGCCCGTCGGCGACGAGTACGTGTCGCGGGGCGGCCACAAGCTGGCCGGGGCGCTCACGGCGTTCGAGGCACTCCCGGTACAAGGGCGGCGGTGTCTTGACGCCGGAGCGTCCACCGGTGGCTTCACCGACGTGCTGCTGCGCCGGGGCGCAGCCTCCGTCGCGGCCGTGGACGTCGGATACGGCCAGATCGCCTGGTCCCTGCGCACCGACGAGCGGGTGACGGTGATCGAACGCACGAACGTGCGCACCCTCACACCGGACGTCATCGGCGGGCCCGTCGACCTGACCGTGGCCGACCTGTCGTTCATCTCGCTGCGGCTCGTCCTCGCCGCCCTCGCCGCCTGCACGTCGGCCGACGGGGATCTGGTACCGATGGTGAAACCGCAGTTCGAGGTCGGCAAGGAACGGGTCGGGGAGGGCGGCGTCGTGCGGGACCCTGCGCTGCGCGCGGAGGCGGTGCTGGACGTGGCCGCCGTCGCCGCGGAGCTCGGCCTCGGCGTCGCGGGGGTGACGGTCAGCCCGCTGCCCGGACCGTCCGGCAACGTCGAGTTCTTTCTCTGGCTGCGCCGCGACGCTCCCGCCGTGTCCCGTGCCGCGGTGTACGAGGCGGCCTCCGCCTCCCTGGAAGGATTGGTTCCGTGAGCGGTCCGGAGCGTAGCGGAGGGCTGCGAACCAGAGGCGCAGTGGTTTGGCTCAGGCTGGTGCCGGAGCGCAGCGGAGGCGGTGGCCTGAGCGGTCCGGAGCGTAGCGGAGGGCTGCGAACCAGAGGCGCAGTGGTTTGGCTCAGGCTGGTGCCGGAGCGCAGCGGAGGCGGTGGCCTGAGCGGTCCGGAGCGCAGGCACGGTGTCGGCCCAGGCCGGCACCGCGGCGCCGCAGGGGTGGCGGCGTGACGCCACGGGAGGCGCTGCTCGTCACCCACACGGGGAAACGCAGCAACAACGAGCACGCCCGGACGGTGGCCGCGGACCTGCTCGACAACGGGTTCACGGTCCGTGTCCTCGCCGAGGAGGCCGGCGAGCTCGACATCCCGCGCGCCGTCCCGGTCAGCGGCGAGGCCGCCGCGCAGGGCGTGGAGATCGTGTTCGCGCTCGGCGGCGACGGCACCCTGCTCCGCGCCGCCGAGCTGGCCCGGCCGGCGAAGGCGCCCCTGCTCGGCATCAACCTGGGCAAGGTCGGGTTCCTCGCCGAGGCCGAGATCGGTGACGTCGACAAGGCTGTCCGGGAGGTCGTCGAGCGGACGTACACCGTCGACGAACGCCTCACGATCGACGTCTTCGCCGAGCACGACGGGCGGCCGGTCGGCTCCTCGTGGGCGCTCAACGAGGTGACGGTCGAGAAGGGCGCGCGCGAGAAGATGCTGGAGCTGCTCGTCGAGGTCGACGGCCGGCCCCTGTCCCGCTACGGCTGCGACGGCGTGGTGTGCGCCACGCCGACGGGCTCGACGGCGTACGCGTTCTCCGCCGGCGGCCCGGTCGTGTGGCCGGAGCTGGAGGCGCTGCTGCTGGTGCCGATCAGCGCGCATGCCCTCTTCAGCCGGCCGCTCGTCATCGCGCCGACCTCGACGATCACCGTGAACGTCGAACCGTTCACCAGCTTCGCCCTGCTGTCCTGCGACGGCCGGCGGGTCATGGACCTCGCGCCGGGATCGACGGTCACCGTGCGGCGCGGCGCGCTCCCCGTCCGGGTGGTCCGGCTGCGTGAGCGACCGTTCACCGACCGCCTCGTGGCGAAGTTCGCCCTGCCGGTCGACGGTTGGAGACACAACAAACGGCACGGCTGAGTGGAGAAGTGTCGTACCCCGCGGCTAGTGTCTCTGCTTGTGCTGGAGGAACTCCGCATTACCGGACTCGGCGTTATCGAAGACGCCACACTGCCCCTTGGCCCGGGCCTGACCGTCATCACCGGCGAGACAGGCGCGGGAAAGACCATGGTCGTGACGAGCCTCGGCCTGCTGTTCGGCGGACGCGCCGACGCGGGCCGGGTCCGCGCCGACCCTGGCCGTGCCACCGTCGACGGCCGGCTCACGCTGCCCGTGCACCTGCGCGCGGCGGTCGAGAGCCGCATCGTCGACGCCGGCGCCGAGGTTGACGACGACGGCACCCTGCTGATGAGCCGCACCCTGACGGCCGAGGGCCGCTCGCGTGCGCACGTCGGCGGACGCACCGTGCCCGTCGCGGTCCTCGGCGAGGTGGGCGAGCGCGTGTTCGCCCTGCACGGCCAGTCCGACCAGCTGCGCCTGCTGCGACCATCCGAGCAGCGCGCCGCCCTGGACCGCTACGCGGGGGCTGAGCACGAGAAGCTGCTGGGGCGCTTCGCCGAGCTGTACACGCGCTGGCGCGCGGTCGAGGACGACCTCGCCGACCGCCGGGCCAACGCCAGGCAGCGCAGCCAGGAAGCGGACCTGCTCCGGCTCGGCCTCGACGAGATCAGCCGGGTCGACCCGCAGCCCGGCGAGGACGAGCTGCTGCGCGAGGAGGCCCAGCGGCTCGAGCACGTCGAGGGCCTGCGCAGCGCCGCCCAGCTCGCCCACGTCTCCCTGACCGGCACCGGCGACGGTGACGACGTCGTCGACGTGCTGAGCCTGCTGTCCACGGCCCGGCGCACCCTCGAGGCGCAGACCGGCGTCGACCGGGTCCTCGGCGAGCTCGCCGCCCGCCTCGACGAGGTCGCCACCCTCGCGGGTGACGTGACGACGGAGCTCGGCAGCTATCTCGCCTCCCTGGACGCCGACCCCGGCCGCCTCCAGGAGGTCTACGAGCGCCGCGCGGCGCTGCGCGCCCTCACCCGCAAGTACGCGGAGGACGTCGACGGCGTCGTCGCCTGGGCCGACCGCGCCCGCACCAAGCTCGGCGAGCTCGACACGTCCGACGAGCTGCTCGAGGAGCTCGACCGGGAGCGCCGCCGGCTGCACGGTGAGGTCGCCGACCTCGCCGCGACCCTGTCCGCGGCCCGCCAGGAGGCGGCCGGCAGGTTCGCCGCCGACGTCACCGTCGAGCTGGCCGGCCTCGCCATGCCGCACGCCCGCATCCACGTCGTCGTCGCCCCCAAGCCCGCCGGCGGCGGAGCGACCGTCCCCACCGCCGACGGCACCGAGGCCGGCGTCGGCCCCGACGGCGCCGACGACATCGAGCTGCGTCTCCTGCCGCACCCCGGCGCCCCCGCCCAGCCGCTGCAGAAGGGCGCCTCCGGCGGCGAGCTCTCCCGCGTCATGCTGGCCATCGAGGTCGTCTTCGCCGGCGTCGGCGGCCCGCCCACCCTGGTCTTCGACGAGGTCGACGCGGGCGTCGGCGGCACCGCGGCGGTCGAGATCGGCAAGCGCCTCGCCCGCCTCGCCCGCGACCACCAGGTCCTCGTCGTGACCCACCTGCCGCAGGTGGCCGCGTTCGCCGACCGGCACCTCGTCGTCGCCAAGGACACCGGCGGCGCCGTCACCACCAGCGGCGTCCGCGTCGTCGAGCACACCGACCGGGCTCGGGAGCTCGCCCGCATGCTGGCCGGCCTGCCCGACTCCGACCTGGGCATCGCACACGCGGAGGAGCTCCTGTCGGTCGCCGACCGCGAGAAGTCCAACCCCTGACCGCACCCTGACCCTGCCGTCACCGCCCGCCGGCCACCCAGCCCGCGGGCGGTGACGCTGCCCCACCGCTCGGCCTCCGGCCCGGCTCCGATCCGGAGGTCCGGTCGCAGCTCAGCGTCAGGCCGCCTCCCGTGATCCGGAAGACTTGTGGTCGCCCTGGCGACATTTTCTCTTCCGGATCATGTGGTTGGTGCCGGTGTCCGCCGGTCTGAGGAGTGCTCCGGGCGCTGCTGTCCGTGGGTGGTGTGGCTGTCCCTGGTTGTTGCTCGGTGGTCGGGCTGGTTTCTGTGATCCGGAAGAGTTGTGGTTGCTCTGGCGGCAATTTCCCTTCCGGATCATGTGGCTGGTGCCGGTCTGAGGAGTGCCCGGGCGCCGCTGTCTGCGGGTGGTGAGGCTGTCCCTCGTTGTGGTTCGGCGGTCGGGCTGGTTTCCGTGATCCGGAAGACTTGTCGTCGCTCTGGCGACAGTTTCCCTTCCGGATCATGTGGCTGGTTCGGGTGCTGGCAGATCCGGTCTGCGGCCGTTGGGGTGCGCGTGCTGCGGCGCGTTGGCTCGCTGTTCGGCGGGTTGTGGCTCGGTGGTTGGGCGGGTTTCTGTGATCCGGAAGAGTTGTGGTTGCTCTGGCGGCAGTTTCCCTTCCGGATCATGTGGTTGGTGCCGGTGTCTGCCGGTCTGAGGAGGGCCCGGGCGCTGCTGTCTGCGGGTGGTGAGGTTGTCCCTGGTTGTGGTTCGGCGGTCGGGCTGGTTTCCGTGATCCGGAAGAGTTGTGGTTGCTCTGGCGGCAAATTCTTTACCGGATCATGAGGGTTCGCCTGGCGATCGTTGGTTTGGCGGCGGGGTGTGGCTCGTGATCCTGTGTGGTTCGGTGGCCAGGGAGCCTGTTGTGAACTGGCGGCGGATGGGCGGCTGCGGATAGATATTGCGCGATCTGCCTACCAAACAGAGATCATTTTGGGGGTGGATCGCGCAGCGTCGATGGCGCAAAAGGTGCATAGGGGGGCATTGACCAATGTCTGCGCGCGGGGAGTCGGGAGTCGTCTGGATTGACGGGGAGGGTGGGGTCGGATGGGTGGGGTTCGGGTGGTGGAGGTTTGGCGGTACGCGATGAAGTCGGCGGGAGGGGAGCGGGTCGGCGCGGTTGAGGTCGGGGCTCACGGAATGGTCGGGGATCGGCGGTGGGCTTGCGTTGACCGGGACGGGGTGGTGGTCAGTGCGAAGCAGCCCCGGCTCTGGGGGCGGCTGTTGCAGGTCCGGGCCGCGGGCGGCCGGGTGTATCTGCCCGGCGGGGAGTCGGCGGTGCTGAACGAGGCAGCCGGTGGGCTGCTGTCGGCGTGGCTGGGGCGGGCGGTGACGGTGACCGATGTGGTGCCCGAGGGGGCGGTGCTTCGGCGGTACTGGCCGCAGGAGCGGGACATGATCCCGTCCTGGGCGGCGGCCGGCGGGGCGACGGGCGGCACCGAGGTGCTCAGCGGGATCGGCAGCGGGAGGTTTCACGACTTCGGGGCGGTGCACGCCGTGACGACGGGGGCGCTGCGCCGGCTCGCGGAGGTGCACGGTTCGGTGGTCGACCATCGGCGGTTCCGGCCGAACCTGGTGCTGGACCTGCCGGAGGACCCCGCGCCAGGAGAAGCGGTGACGATCGGGGGCGTGCGGCTGCGGGTACAGCTGCCGACGCCGCGATGCGTGGTGCCCGCGCTCGATCCGGAGGCGCCGGGGAGCCTGGACCGCGGGGTGTTGCGGACCCTGGCGGGGCACTACAGGACGGCGGTCGGGCAGCTCGGCACGGCGGCGTGTTTCGGCTGGTACGCGACGGTGGAGCAGACGGGACGTATCGAAACCGACGGGTGATGGTCGTCCGCGCGACGGTCGATGTTCGGCGCGTCAGGGGACAGTCGGGCGATGCGGGACCTCGTTGAGTCGTTCGCGGCGACGCCGTGGGTGGTGCTGGTCGTGTTCGTGGTGGCCGCGCTGGACGCCGTGGTGCCGTTGTCGCCGAGCGAGTCGACGCTGATCGCGGTCGCGGTGCTGTCCGCGCAGACGGGGCGGCCGGCGATCTGGCTGGTCATCGTCGCGGCGGCGGCCGGTGCGTTCGTGGGGGACGTGGTGTCGTTCCGGATCGGGGTCAAGGCGGGGGCCGGGGTGCTGCGGCGGCTGCGGACGAAGCGTCGCGGGCTGCAGGTGTACGGATGGGCGCACCGCACCCTGACCGAGCGGGGCGGCCAGGTGCTCGTGTTCGCCAGGTACCTGCCGGGTGGCCGGTCCGCGTCGGCCCTCGCCGCCGGGGTGGTCGGCTACCCGGCGGGGCGGTTCCAGGCGTGGACGGCCGCCGGGGTGAGCGTGTGGGCCGCGATGGCCGGCTCCATCGGGTACATGTCCGGGCGGTTCCTCGACGGGCGGCCCTGGCAGGCGCTGCTGCTCGCCTACGCCGGTGCCGCCGCGCTCCTGCTGGTCGCCGAGGCGCTCCGGCGTGCCACCCCACCGGCCGCGACCGGACAGGGCGCCGATGAGCGGGACGCCGGGCAACGGGACGCCGGGCGGCGGGACGGGGACGCGGGCGACGAGGGCCTAGGGGAGGCCGACGAGCAGGTTGACCCGGGTGCCGCGCGGGGCGACGGTGAGCGGCAGGGTCGACTGCTCCAGGACGATCATGGTGCCGCTGGGGCCGACCTCGCGGATCACACCCAGCTCGAGGCCGGCGGCCCGCAGCTCGGTGGCGGCCTCGGTGGGTGACTTTCCGGTGAGGTTGGGGACCAGGGTGAGGCTGATCGACGAGAGGTTCACTGCGGCTCCTTCCGATGCTTCACGGACTAGAGGAGCCCAGAGGGGTCGTGAATACGCGGAAAATGTGTCGCCTGGCTGACAGTCGGGAAGAGTGATGGGCATCACCCCACGCGCGAAAGGCCCCCTTCCACCTGGTAGTGGACATGTCGCGCGCGGCTTTTGTCAGAGGTCCATGCCAGGATGGTTGAGATGCGACTTCCAACCTTGCGCCGCACCCGGCCCGCCGAGCCGGGTGTCATCGGTGGCGTCGTGCGGCTGGATCGGCGGACCAAACGCTTGGTGGGCCGGCTGCGCCCCGGTGAGATCGCGGTCATCGACCACGTCGACCTCGACCGCGTCGCCGCCGACTCGCTCGTCGCGGCAGGGGTCGCGGCGGTGCTCAACGCGAAGCCGTCGGTGTCGGGCCGCTATCCCAACCTGGGCCCAGAGGGGCTGATCAAGGCCGGGATCCCGCTCGTCGACGACCTCGGCGAGGAGCTGTTCGAGCGGCTGCGGGAGGGCGGGACCGTCCGCATCGACGGCGACACCGTGTATGTCGGTGAGGACGCGGTCGCGAAGGGGCAGCGGCAGGACGCGGAGACGGTCGCGCTGTCGATGGCCGACGCCCGCGAGGGCCTGTCGGTGCAGCTGGAGGCGTTCGCCGCCAACACGATGGAGTATCTGAAGCAGGAGCGCGCGCTGCTGCTCGACGGCGTCGGCGTGCCCGAGATCCAGACGGAGATCGCCGGGCGGCACTGCCTGATCGTGGTCCGCGGCTATGACTACAAGGCCGACATCGACGTGCTGCGGCCGTACATCCGCGAATACAAGCCCGTGCTGATCGGGGTCGACGGCGGCGCCGACGCGCTCGTCGAGGCCGGCTACACGCCGGACATGATCATCGGGGACATGGACTCGGTCTCCGACGACGTGCTGCGCTGCGGCGCCGAGGTCGTCGTGCATGCCTACCCCGACGGGCGGGCGCCCGGGCTGGCGCGCGTGCAGCGGCTGGGTGTGGAGGCGATCACGTTCCCGGCGGCGGCGACGAGCGAGGACATCGCCATGCTGCTCGCCGACGAGAAGGGCGCCTCGCTGCTCGTGGCGGTCGGCACCCACAACACCCTGATCGAGTTCCTCGACAAGGGTCGCGGCGGCATGGCCTCCACCTTCCTCACCCGGCTGAAGCTCGGTGGCAAACTGGTCGACGCCAAGGGCGTCAGCAGGCTCTACCGGCAGAGCCTGTCGGGCTCGTCGCTGATCCTGCTGCTGGCCTCGGCGATCGCCGCGATGGCGGCGGCGCTCGCGGTCACCACGATCGGCCGGGCGTATCTGAGCGTCATCGCCGAGTGGTGGGACAACCTGATCTTCACGCTGTTCTCCTAGCGCCGCTCGACCGGGCGCTGCTTCTTTCTGGACGGGACCGTTTCCTGTGATCAACTTCCGGTACCACGTGGTGTCGCTGGCCGCCGTGTTCCTGGCGCTCGCCATCGGCCTCGTCGTCGGGACCGCGGCGGCGAACGGGCCGCTCGCCGACCAGCTCAACGACCAGGTGAACAAGATCACCGACGAGAAGCAGCAGCTGCGCGACGATCTGGACCAGTCCCGGGCGGAGCTGAAGAAGAACGCGGACTTCGCGACCGAGGTCGCCCCGATGCTGCTCAACGGCAAGCTGCCCGGGCGCAACGTGCTGCTGGTCAAGATCGAGGGCAGTGACAAGGACGTCGACACCGCCGCCGACGGTATCGGCAACATGCTGCACACCGCCGGCGCCAAGGTCACCGGCACCGTCACGATCAAGGAGAAGTTCACCGCCGCGTCCAGCGACTACAACCTGCTCGACCTCGCCGAGACCTCGGCGCCGCCGGCGATCAGCGGCGCGCTGCCCAACAACGGCAAGGGTCAGGAGACGTCGGCCGCGCTGCTCGCCGCGGTCCTCGTCGCCGACAAGCCCGGCGCGCCGCAGATCGACGGCACCCGGAGGGTCCTGTCGGCGTACGAGGCGGGCGGCTGGATCAGTCTCGACGGCGACCTGAAGACCTCGGCGGACGCGGTCATCGTCATCTCCGGCGCGCCCGCCAGCGGCAAGGACGCGAAGGAGCGCAACGCGGTCGCGCTCACCGTCGTGAGCCGCTTCGCCCTCGCGCTGTCCAACGACATGGTGGTCGCCGGCCTGTCCGCCAACGGCCTGGTGTCCGCGGTCCGCGACGACGCGTCGATCGCCAAGAGCGTGTCGACGGTCGACAACGCCGTCACCGCCTACGGCCAGGTCGCCGCGGTGCTCGCCCTCGTCGAGCGGATCGGCGGCAAGACCGGCCACTACGGCATCGGCAGCGGCGCCAACAGCCTGCTGCCCAAGACCGCGGGTGTGGTCAGTGGTTCGTAAGCTGCTCGCCGCCGCCGCGGGGGCGGCCGCCGCCAGGGCCGCGCTGCGTGAGCTGCGTGGCCTTCCGGCCCTCGACCGCACCAACTTCCGCGGCCGCACCGTCTCCCTCGCCGGTGGCCCGGCCCTCGCCCTCGGCGCCGCCGCGGGCGCGGTCCTCGGCGCCGCCGGCCGCAGCACCCCCGGAGGCTCCACCGGGCGCGGCGCCACCGGAGGCGCCACCGGGCGCGGCGCCGGCGGGCACGCGACCGGCCGCGGTGCCGGAAGCGACACCAAACGCGCGACCGGCCGCGACACGGGACGCGCGACCAGCCGCGGTGCCGGGGGCGCTGCCGCACGCACCGCCCGTCACGGAGCCGGAAGCGGCGAGACCGGCCGCGGCGCGGGCAGCGACACCAACGGCGCCGTGGAGCGTGGCCTGAAGCTGGGGGAGCCGGCCGATGTGCGGTCCTCCGGGCGCGGTGCGACACCCCCTCGGCAGCGCCGGGGCGCCGGAGCGCCGCTGACCGGGCGCGGACCGGCCGTCATGGGCGCCGCGGCGGTCGCCGGGCTCGGCGCGGGCGCGGTCGGGCTCTACGACGACCTCGTCGGCGGGCGGCCCGAGCACTCGGCCAAGGGGTTCCGTGGCCACCTTGGGGCGTTGAAGGAAGGCCGGGTGACCAGCGGCCTGGTGAAGATCGCCGGGGTCGGCGCGGCGGGACTGGTGGCGGCGGCGCTGCTGCCCCGACGGCGGGCCGTCGACGTGCTGCTCGGCGCGGGCGTCATCGCCGGCACGGCGAACCTGTTCAACCTGCTCGACCTGCGCCCCGGGCGGGCGATCAAGGCCGGCATGCTGGTCGGCGCGCCGCTCGCGGCCGGCAAGGGCGGCGGCGTCGCGGCCGGGGCGCTCGGGGCCGCCGGGGCGCTGATCGCCGACGACCTCGGCGAGGAGATCATGCTCGGCGACGCCGGGGCCAACGCGCTCGGCGCCGTGCTCGGCACCGCGTACGTGGCCCGCACCGGCACGTTCGGCCGGCTCGCCGCGCTCGCGGGGCTGGTCGCGCTGACGGCGGCGAGCGAGAAGGTCAGCTTCACGCAGGTCATCGAGAGGACCCCGGCGCTGCGCGCGCTCGACCACCTCGGCCGGCTGAAGCCCACCGTCCCGCCCGCCATGGCCACCCCACCCGCCGCGCCCGACGTCGAGGAGCCCGAGGGGGGCGAAGGGGCCGAGGAAGCCGCCCGGATGGCCGTACCGGAGAAGCAGCAGAAGCCGAAGCCTTCGCCGAGACCGCGTCGCGACGGGTGACGGGGAAGCGGCTGGTCGGAGCCGCGGCGTTGGTCGCGGGTCTCACCATGCTGAGCCGGATTGCCGGATTTGCACGCATTCTGGTGTTCAACTGGTCCGTCGGGCCGACGTACCTCGGCAACGCGTACACCGCGGCGAACACCATCCCGAACATCATCTTCGAGCTCGTCGCCGGCGGTGCCCTCGCCAGTCTCGTGGTGCCGCTGCTCGCGGGGTCGGTGGCCCGCCAGGACCGGCAGGCGGTGGCCCGGACCGTGTCGGCGCTGCTCGGCTGGGTGCTGCTGCTGCTCGTGCCGATGTCGGTCCTCGTCGCGCTTCTCGCCCGGCCGCTCGTCGGGCTGCTGATGCCCGGGCAGCCGGCCGGGGCCGTCGACGCCGGGACGGACATGCTGCGGGTGTTCGCGCCGCAGCTGCCGCTGTACGGGATCGGCATCGTGCTGACGGGCACCCTGCAGACCTACCGGCGGTTCGCGTGGCCGGTCATCGCGCCGCTGCTGTCCAGCGTGACGGTGATGACGGTGTACGTGACGTTCGGGCGGCTCGCCGGGCGCGGCGCGGATCTCGGCCAGGTGGACACCGGCGACCTGTGGCTGCTGTCCGGCGGCACCACCCTCGCGGTCGCGGTCCTGACGCTCAGCCTGCTCGTCCCGCTGCGCCGGCTCGATCTGAGGCTCCGCCCGACGCTGCGGTTCGACGTCGGCGAGGTGCGCACCCTGAAGCCGCTCGTCGTCGCCGGGATCGTCACCGTCGGCAGCCAGCAGCTGGTGCTCGGGCTCGCGATCGCGCTCAGCGGCTACGCCGGCAAGGGCGCCGTCGTCGTCTACAGCCTCGCCCAGACGATCTACCTGCTGCCGTGGGCGGTGCTCGCCGTGCCGGTGGCGACGACCGCGTACCCGGGGCTGGCGGAGGCCGGCGAGGCGAAGGACCGGCGCGGGTTCGCGGAGGCGCTCGCGCCGGCCCTGCGGACCGTGGTCGTCGTCACGTTCCTCGGCGCGGCCGCGCTGGTCGTGCTCGCCGAGCCGGTCGCGGTCGTGCTCGCCGAGCTGTCGTCGAAGCCGCCGGACATCGGCCAGCTCGCCGGCGGCATCACCTGGTTCGCCCCCGGGCTGGTCGGCTACGGGCTGTTCGCGCTGCTGTCGAGGGCCCTGTACGCGGGCGGGAACGCGTACCCCGCCGCCTGGGCGACCGGCGTCGGCTGGGCCGTCGTCGCCGCCACCGCCGTGCCGCTCGCGGTGGCGCTGCCGCTCGACCGGCGCGTCGCCGCCCTCGCGGCGGCCAACTCGATCGGCATGCTCGTGCTCGCGGCCGCGCTCTGGCTGGCCGTCCGCGCTCGGGCCGGCGCCGAAGCGGTCGCGGGCGCCGGCCGCACGACCGCCGCCGCAGCCACGTCGGCGGCCGCCGCCGCGACCGTGGCATTGATGCTCAGAAATGCCGTCTGGGGTGGCGAGACCCCAGGTGTGCCCGCCGCCGTCGCACAGGGCATGCTGTGCGGAGTCGCGGTGGCGGTGGTGTTCCTCGCCGGGGTGGCGGTCATGGACCGGCGGACCCTGCAGCGACTCAGACACAGAAGGGGCTGAGGGTGGGAGCCGCCCGCATCGCGTTGGTCCTGGCGTCGAGCACCGGTGGCGTCGGGCGGCACGTCGGCATGCTCGTCGACGGGCTCGCCGGGCGCGGCGCCGACGTCAGCGTGCACGGCCCGGCCGCCACCGACGAGCAGTTCGGGTTCGCCCGGCGCGGCGCGCGGTTCGTGCCCGTCGAGATCCCCGCCAGCCCCCAGCCGGGCGACGTCCTCGCCGTCCGGGCGCTGCGCCGGGCGCTGAAGAACGTCGAGGTCATCCACGCGCACGGGCTGCGCGCCGGGTTCGTCGCCGCGCTCGCCAGGCCGGCCGGCACCCCGCTCGTCGTCACCTGGCACAACCTCGTCCTCGCCCGCGGCCTCCGGGCGAGGCTCTACGGCCCCCTCGAGCGGCGGGTCGCCCGCAGCGCCGACGTCGGCCTCGGCGTCTCCACCGACCTCGTCGAGCGGATCCGGGAGCTCGGCGGCCGCGACGTCCGGCTCGCGCTCGTGCCCGCGCCCGTCCTGCCGCCGCCCGCGCGCACCCGCGACGAGGTCCGCGAGGAGCTCGGCGTCGAGGAGGGCCGGCCGCTCGTCCTCGCCGTCGGCCGCCTGCACCCGCAGAAGGGCTTCGAGAACCTGGTCGCCGCGCGCTGGTCGGAGCCGCAGCCGTACGTGGCGATCGCCGGCAGCGGCCCGTCCTACATGACGCTCGCGCAGCGGATCTCCGCCGAGCACGCGCCCGTGCACCTGCTCGGCTACCGCGAGGACGTCCCGGACCTGCTCGCCGCCGCCGACCTGGTCGTGGTCACCAGCGTGTGGGAGGGGCAGCCGCTGTTCGTCCAGGAGACCCTCGCCGCCGGTGTACCGCTGCTCGCGACCTCCGTCGGCGGCATCCCGGAGGTCGTCGGCGACGGCGCCCGGCTGGTCGAGCCGCACGACGTCGAAGGCTTCACCGCCGCCGCCGAGGCGCTGCTCGCCGACCCGCAGGAGCTGGCGGCGCTCGGCAAGCGCGGCCAGGCCCGCGCCGCCACCTGGCCGACCGAGCGCGACACCCTGGACCAGGTCGAGGCGGTGTACGCACAGGTACGCGCCAGCGGGGACCGTTGATGCGGCACCGGCTGCACCGTTTCACCCCGGCGCTGCTGTCGCTGCTCGTCGGGTTCGTCGCGCTGCTCGCCCTCATCCCGCGGCCCGCCGCCGAGGCCGTCCCGCCGTCCGCCGACTACGTGATCATCGTCGGGGTCGCCGGGCTGCGCTGGGACGACGTCAACCCGACCGACACCCCCACCATGTGGCAGCTGGCCGAGAACGGCGCCATCGGCGCGCTGTCCGTGCGCTCCGCGCGGCGGGTCACCTGCGCCGGCGACGGCTGGCTCACGCTCGGCGCCGGCAACTACGCCACGTTCACCACCGGCCCCATCACGTCCACGTGCCCGCCGCTGCAGGTGTCGATCTCCGCCGACCAGACCAGGACCGGCGCGTCGCTGCCCGACCTCGGCGGGGTCGTCGCCAAGAACCGCGCCCTGCACTGGGGTGCCCAGCCAGGCGCGCTCGCCGAAGGCGTCCGCTGCACCACCGCCGTCGGCCCGGGCGCCGCCGTCGCCGCCGCCAGGCCGTACGGGCGGGTCGACCGCTACGCCGACGCCGTCGACGAGAACCTCCTGTCCGCGTGCGCGCTGTCCATCGTCGACCTCGGCCAGATCGCCGGCACCGACGCCGCCTCCCGCGCCTCCGACGCCCGCCGCGCCGACGCCGGGCTCGCCGCCGTCATCGCCAACCGCCCCGACCGTGCCGTCGTCGTGCTCGCCGGCCTCTCCGACCTCGACGCCAGCAGCCGCCTGCACGTCGCGATCGCGCAGGGCCCCGGCTACACCGGCGGCTGGCTCACCTCGCCGTCCACGTCCCGGCCCGGGTACGTGCAGGTCGTCGACCTAGCCCCGACCGCCCTCTCGGCGCTGGACCGGCCGATCCCCGGCAAGCTCTTCGCCGGCGGCGCCGCCACCAGGAGCGACGGCCGGCCCGCGTCCGTCGATCGGGCCGTCGAACGCCTCGCCGACGCCGACCGTGAAGCCAGCGTCCAGCAACGGGTCGGCTCCAACTTCTTCCTGCTCCTCGTCATCGCCGAGCTGGCCCTGTTCCTGCTCGTCGTGCCGCTGCTGCGGTGGGCCCGCCGGCCGGCCGGGCCGGTCGCCCACCCGCCCGCCCCGCGGGTCGTCGTGCGCGCCGCCGAGGTGTTGCTCATCGCCGCGTCGCTCGCCGTGCCCGCCGCGCTCGTCGCCGACCTGCTGCCCTGGTGGCGGTGGTCGTCGCCCGGCCTCGGGTTCGGCGGCGTGACCCTCGCCGCGCTCGCCGTCGCCACCGCCGTCATCGCGCTCACCTCCTCGCGCAGCCGCGCCAACGCCCCGCTCGGCGGGGTCGCCGCCGTCGGCGCGCTCGCCGTCGCCCTCGACGTGCTCACCGGGGCGCGGCTGCAGCTCAACGGTGTCGCCGGCTACTCCGCCGCGGCCGGCGGGCGCTACGCGGGCGTCGGCGTCATCGGCCTCGGGCTGCTCGTCACCGGCGTGCTGCTCGGCGGCGCCAGCCTCGCGCAGCGGTTCGAGCGGCGGTGGCGCCCGTTCGTCATGGCCGTCGTCGGCGGGGCCGGGCTGGTCGTCATCGGCAGCCCGTACCTCGGCGCCGACGCCTCGGGAGCGGTCGCGCTGACCGCCGGGGTGTGCGCGGCCGCCGCCCTCGCCGTCGGCGGCTGGCTCACGATGACCCGCCTGGTCTGGGCGGCCGTCGCCGCGCTCACCGTCACCGCCGGCATCGGCGTCCTCGACCTCTTCCGCCCCGAGGCGCAGCGCAGCAGCGTCGGGCGGCTCCTCCTGCGCACCCAGGACGGCACCGTCGGTTACATCGCCCGGCGCATCGGCGAGGCCAACGTGGTGACAACCGTCACCAGCCCGCTCACCATCCTCGTCATCGGCACCGTTCTCTATGTGACGTTCGTGCTGCTGCGCGACTGGGGCGGGTTCCGCCGGCTGCTCGGCGTGTTCCCGCCGGTCCGGGGCGCTCTGGCCGGGTTGGTGCTGGCCAGCCTGCTCGCCGGGGTCATCGAAGGGGTGTCGCTCAACGTCCTCGGGGCCGCCCTCGCCACCGCCGCGCCATTGACCGTCCTCGCGTGCCTGCGCGTCCTCGACCACGCCGACGACCGCACCCGATGATTTTCCCGCAGGCTGGGCGGCCCGGAGTGTCCGAAGCGGCCCCGTTCACCTGCTGTTAGGCTGAACTCCCGTGGATCGCTCTTCGACACGGACCGGTGCGAGCCGGCAGGCTAAGCACATCTTCGTCACCGGGGGCGTCGCCTCCTCACTCGGCAAGGGTCTGACCGGCTCCAGCCTCGGCAGTCTCCTCAGCGCCCGCGGTCTGCGGGTCGTCATGCAGAAGCTGGACCCCTACCTCAACGTCGACCCCGGCACCATGAACCCGTTCCAGCACGGTGAGGTGTTCGTCACCGAGGACGGCGCCGAGACCGACCTCGACATCGGTCACTACGAGCGGTTCCTGGACCAGGACCTGTCCCGCAACGCCAACGTCACGACCGGCCAGATCTACTCGGCGGTCATCGCCAAGGAGCGGCGCGGCGAGTACCTCGGCGACACCGTCCAGGTCATCCCGCACGTCACCAACGAGATCAAGGCCCGCATCCGGGCGATGTCGGCGCCCGACGCCGACGGCGTCGCCCCCGACGTCGTCATCACCGAGGTCGGCGGCACCGTCGGCGACATCGAGTCGCTGCCGTTCCTCGAGGCGATCCGCCAGGTCCGCCACGACATCGGCCGGGACAACTGCTTCTTCCTGCACGTGTCGCTGGTGCCGTACCTCGCGCCGAGCGGCGAGCTGAAGACCAAGCCGACCCAGCACTCCGTCGCCGCGCTGCGCAGCATCGGCATCCAGCCCGACGCGCTCGTCTGCCGCTCCGACCGGCAGATCCCGGAGAAGACGAAGAACAAGCTCGCCCTGTACTGCGACGTCGACGCCGAGGCGGTCGTGTCCGCGCCCGACGCGCCGAGCATCTACGACATCCCCCGGGTCCTGCACGAGGAGGGCCTCGACGCGTACGTCGTGCGCCGCCTCGGCCTGTCCTTCCGCGACGTGGCGTGGAAGAAGTGGGACGACCTCCTCGAGCGGGTCCACCACCCGCGGCAGACCGTCACCGTCGCGATCGTCGGCAAGTACGTCGACCTGCCCGACGCCTACCTGTCGGTCACCGAGGCCGTCCGCGCCGCCGGCTTCGCGCACCGCGCCCGGGTCGAGATCCGCTGGGTGCCCAGCGACACCTGCACCACCCCGGCCGGTGCCGCCCAGGCCCTCGCCGGCGTCGACGGCGTCGTCATCCCCGGCGGCTTCGGCGTCCGCGGCATCGAGGGCAAGATCGGCGCCGCGCAGTACACCCGCGAGCACGGCATCCCGACCCTCGGCCTGTGCCTCGGCCTGCAGTGCATGACGATCGAGGTCCTGCGCAACGTCGGCGGCATCGCCGGCGCCAACTCCGTCGAGTTCGACGGCGACGCCGCCGACCCGGTCATCTCGACCATGGCGGACCAGGCGGACATCGTCGCCGGCAAGGGCGACCTGGGTGGCACGATGCGCCTCGGCGCCTACCCGGCGGTCCTCACCCCCGGCACGCTCACCGCCGACGCGTACAGCGCGTCCGAGGTGTCGGAGCGGCACCGCCACCGGTACGAGGTGAACAACGCCTACCGCGACGCCATGACCTCCGCCGGGCTGCGCATCTCCGGCACGTCGCCGGACGGCCGGCTGGTCGAGTTCGTCGAGCTGGACCGGGAGCGGCACCCGTTCTTCGTCGCCACCCAGGCCCACCCGGAGCTCAAGAGCCGCCCGACCCGCGCGCACCCGCTGTTCGCCGCGTTCGTCGGCGCGGCGGTCACGTACAACGCCGCCGACCGCCTTCCCGTCGAGCTGGAAACGGTCGACGCATGACCTATGAGGTGCTGTCGCACACGGAGCGGCTGCGCAACAAGGTCTTCGCGATCTTCACCGACGACGTGGCCATGCCCGGCGGCGGCTCGGCGCTGCGCGACTACATGGTCCACGTCGGCGCCGTCGGGGTCGTCGCCGTGGACACCGCCGGGCGGGTGGCGCTGGTCCGCCAGTACCGGCCGGCCGTGCGGCAGGTCCTGTGGGAGCTGCCGGCGGGCCTCGTCGACGTGGAGGGCGAGCCCCTCGTGGACGCGGCGGCCCGGGAACTCGCCGAGGAGGTCGACCTCGCCGCCGCGACATGGGACCTCCTCGCCGAGGTGCACCCGTCACCCGGCTGCTCCAACGAGAAGATCAGGCTCTTCCTCGCCCGGGACATCTCGCCGGTACCGGAGACCTCCCGCCACACCCGTACCCACGAGGAGGCGGAGCTGGAGCTGCACTGGGTCGACCTCGACACGGCGGTGGGGATGGTCCTGAGCGGCGAGGTCACCAACGCCGCCTGCATGGTGGGCATCCTCGGCGCCGCCCACGCCCGCGACCGCGACTGGAAGCCGCTGCGCCCGGCCTCGACCGCCACCTGACCCGCTTCTCATGATCCGGAAGAGCTTTCGTCGCCCTGGCGACCAGAAGTCTTCCGGATCATGGGGACGGGCGGTCAGTGCTTCAGGAGGGCGATCGCCAGGGTCAGCAGGGCACCGGCGGAGGAGACCGTGCGGACCGTGTTCCAGCGGTTCCACGAGGCCTCGAAGGCGGCCCGGGCCGAGGTGGGGTCAGTCAGGCCGGCCGCGTCCAGCTGGTCGTTGAGCGGCACGTTGACCGCCGCCGTGACGATGAAGACCACGGCGTACAGCAGGGTGGCCGCGATCAGCCAGGGCAGCATCGGGCGGTGCGGGCCGCCGAGGTGGAGCAGCACGGCGGCGATCGCGGCGAGCAGGGCACCGACGTAGGCGGTCAGGAACCAGCCGTTGAGGATCGCGGTGTTGATCTTCTGCATGACCTCGACGAACGTGCGGTCCTCGACGCGGCCGAGGGCGAGCATGACCGACGTGGAGTAGGCGAAGAAGACGCCCGCGGACAGGCCGACGAGCAGGGTGGCGGTGGCGAGGACGACGCTGCGCAACTGTTCCATGCGGATCAGTCAATCCGGTGCACCCGCAGACGCGCCATGGCCGAGCATCGCCGATGCATGTGTCATCGTCTACGGTGTGGACGCGTTGACGGCACTGCTCGACGGGCCGAGGGCCCGCGGGGCGTTCCTGCTGCGGTCGGTGCTGACGCCGCCGTGGTCGCTGCGGGTCCGGGACGAGGCGCCCCTCGCCCTGGTCGCGATGGTGCGCGGCGAGGCCACGTACATCCCCGACGACGGAACTCCGCGGACGATCGGGCCGGGGGACGTGATGGTCATCCGCGGGCCGGGGCACTACACCGTCGCCGACCCGCCCGGCACCGACCCGCAGATCGTCATCCACCCGGGGCAGCGGTGCACCACCCCCGACGGCCGGGACCTCGCCGACGTCATGCACCTGGGGGTGCGCACCTGGGGTACCGACGCCGACGGCCCGACGCTCGTCATCACCGGCGCCTACGAGCTGGCCGGCGAGGTCGGCCGGCGGCTGCTCGGCGCTCTGCCGGACGCCATCGTGGTGCGCGAGGAGGGGCCGCTCGTCGAGCTGCTGGCGCAGGAGATCGCCAAGGACCGGGCCGGGCAGGAGGCGGTCCTGGACCGGCTGCTGGACCTGATGCTCATCTCGGCGCTGCGCGGCTGGCTGGACCGGGCCGGGGAGGGCGCGCCGGGGTGGTACCGGGCGCAGGCCGACCCGGTCGTCGGGCCCGCCCTGACGCTGCTGCACCACAACCCGGCGCACCCGTGGACCGTCGCGGTCCTCGCGGAGAAGGTGGGCGTGTCGCGGGCGCTGCTCGCGCGGCGGTTCACGGAGGTCGTGGGGGAGCCGCCGATGGCGTACCTGACCGGGTGGCGCCTGGCGCTCGCCGCCGACCTGCTGCTGGAGCCCGGCGCGACCCTCGGCGCCGTGGCGAGGAGGGTGGGCTACGGGGGTGCATTCGCGTTGAGCGCCGCGTTCAAGCGTGTCCGCGGCGTGAGCCCGCAGCAGCATCGTGGACAATCTTGACATGTCACTCTGTCCGTGTGGGCTCGGCGAGCCTTACGACGACTGCTGCGGCCGCTTCCACCGGGGCACCGACGCGCCGCCGAGCGCCGAGCTGCTCATGCGCGCCCGGTACAGCGCGTACGTCGTCGGCGACCGCGACTTCCTGCTGCGCACCTGGCACGAGAAGACCCGGCCGCGGCTGCTGACGGTCGAGGACGGGCAGCACTGGAAGGGCCTGTACATCCTGAACCGCACCGGCGGCGGGCTCTTCGACACCGAGGGCACGGTCGAGTTCAAGGCGCGGTACGAGGCCGACGGCAAGCCCGGCGTGATGCACGACACCAGCCGGTTCGTGAAGACCGCCGACGGGACGTGGGTCTACGTCGACGAGGTCTGACGCTCAGGTCCGGCGGGCCCGCCACTCGCGGTCGAGCATGGCGTAGACGTACTGGTCGCCGAACTCGCCCTTGAACAGCTCGTCCTCGACGAAGTGTGCCTCGCGGCGCATCCCGAGCCGCGAGAGCAGCTGCCACGACGGCACGTTGCGGGTGTCGCACTTGCCGCAGATGCGGTGCAGGCCGAGCTCCTCGAAGCCGAGCCGCAGCATCGCCTCGGACGCCTCACGGGCGTAGCCGCGGCCCTGGTAGTCGGGGTGCAGCACGAAGCCGAGCTCGCCCTGGCGGCTCAGCGCGCTCTCCCACTTGAGCACCACCTGGCCGATCACGCGCCCGTCGAGGTCCATCGCGAGGACCAGCCACTGGCCCTCCTCGGTGAGCGCGTCCTGGGCCATCCGGTTCTTCAGCGAGGCCCGGGTCATCTCCTCGTCGTGGACGTCCCAGTACAGGTACCGCACGACGTCCGGGTCGCCGGTGAGGGCGTGCAGGTCGGCGAAGTCACGTTCGGCGAACGGGCGCAGGGCCAGCCGCTCGGTCCGGATGGGGTAGGAGGGGCGGAGCACGATCAGGATGCTAACCCGCCAGAGCGCTGCGAAGCGTGACAATTGTGCCCGCCGGCGTCGACAGGACCGTGACCTCGTCGACGAGATGCCTGGCCAGCCACAGGCCGCGGCCGCTGATCGCGTTGCTCGGCGGGAGCGTCTGACCGTCCAGCCGCTCCGCGGGGATGCCGGAGCCCTTGTCGGTGACCTCGCACAGCAGGATGCCGTTGAGCGTCCACAGCCGCACCGCGCCGCGGCCGCCGGCGTGGCGCACAGCATTGGTGACGATCTCGTTGACGGCCAGGACGAAGTCCTCCAGGCGCTGCCCGAGCAGGCCGACGGCGGCGGCCGACCGGCTCACGGCGTGCCGCACCGGGGTGATCTGTTCAGCGTCGAACTCCTCGACCAGCAGCGCCGTCTCGACGGCATCAGCCACAGTGTCACCTTTCCGCTGCGTCCCCGCTGCGAGCCGAGAGTACCCCGAGCCGATCCTAAACAACCGCCGAAGTCACCCTGGAGTGCAAGATGCAGTCCGGAACCCGCATTCTTGACGGCGTGGACGACGACTTGCGGGTCACCGACGACATTGCACTGCCGCGCGCCGAGCTGGCGTGGCGGTTCAGCCGCTCCGGCGGGCCGGGCGGGCAGTCGGTGAACACCACCGACTCCCGGGTCGAGCTCAGGTTCGACCTGGCGGGGACCCAGGCGCTGCCCGAGCCGCTGAAGGAGCGCGCCCTGCTGCGGCTCGCCGGCCGGCTCGTCGACGGGGTGCTGTCGATCGTCGCCTCGGAGCACCGTTCGCAGCTGCAGAACCGGCGCGCGGCCGAGGAGCGCCTGGTGACGGTGATCGCGCAGGCCATCGCGCCCCCGCCTCGGCCGCGCAAACGGACAAAGCCCTCGAAGGGTGCGATCGAGCGGCGGCTGACCGACAAGCGCTTCACCTCGCTGCGGAAACAGGAGCGGCGCCGCCCTCAGGATTAGAAGATCAGGATGTGGTCCGGGTCAACGCGCTGTTGCTGTGTGTGCTGGCGCTGGCGGCGTGCTCGTCCGGCAACGCCCCTGTGGCATCCGTCTCCGAGACGCCCGGACACCCGCCGCAGACCGGGGCGCTACCCGGAATCTCCGACATGTCGGCTATGCCGACTCTTGCTGCTGGCGCGAGCCCGGTGACCTCGGCGGGCTGGGAGGTCACCGTGTACTACACGGCCGTCGCGACCCTGCACGGCGGCGCGTCGCAGCGGGTCACCGGCTGCCCCACGATCGACTGCCGGAAGGGGCACGACCAGCGGGACCTGGGCACGTTCCCGGCGTCGTTCGTGAAGGCCGTCAAGGACGAGGGGACCGGCCGCACCGCCGACGGGCGGTACCTCAACTGGTCCTACGACACCGGGTACTGGATGGACACCGCCCCGCGGGACACCGCCGGCCGCCCGCTCGTCCCGTGGGTGTCGGCGGCCGCCGACGGTGACGTGCTGCGCGCCGGCGCCCGCTTCAGCGTGCTGCGCTGCGGCACCGCCGAGGTCACCGCCGACGTGTGCGCGAAGCTCAAGTCGCCGACGTGGACGATCGTCGACGAGTTCACGCCCGGCATGGGCGGCTCGAAGCACGTCGACGTCTACATCGGCGAGGAGACCGGCCCGGACTTCACCGACTCCGACCTGTACACCACGCTGAAGGGCGCCACGCTGTCCGTCCTGCGGGCATGAGGGGGATGATGTCGGTATGAAGGTCATCGTCTTCGGCGCCACCGGCATGGTCGGCAAGGGCGTGCTCCGCGAGTGCCTCCTCGCCGACGACGTCACCGAGGTCCTGGTCGTCGGCCGCACCCTGACCGGCCAGCGCCACCCGAAGCTGCAGGAGACCCTGCACACCGACTTCACCGACTTCACCGGCGTCCCCCTCGCCGGCTACGACGCCTGCTTCTTCTGCCTCGGCGTCTCCTCCGTCGGCATGTCCGAGGAGGTGTACCGGCGGATCACCGTCGACTACACCCTCGCCGCCGCCGGGGCGGTGTCACCGGGCTCCACGTTCGTCTACGTGTCCGGCGCCGGCACGGGCGGCGACCGCCGCGCGAAGTGGGCGCAGGTGAAGGGCGCCGCCGAGCAGGCGCTGCTCGCCATGGACCTGCGGGCCTACATGTTCCGGCCCGGGTTCATCCGGCCGATGCACGGCGCGGTGTCCAAGGTCCGCCTGTTCCGCGTGATCTACACGGTCCTGACCCCGCTGAGCGCGGCCCTGGTCCGCTTCGCCCCGGGCATCGCCACCAGCACCCAGCAGATCGGCCGGGCGATGCTGCACGTCGCCCGGTCCGGCGCGCCCAAGCAGATCCTGGAGTCCCGCGACATCGCGGCGCTGTAACGGCGTCAGGTCGGCAGCTGCCAGCGCTGGTTGGGGGAGTTGTCGCAGTCCCACTGGCGGACGGCGGCGCCCGGGGCGGGGCTGCCGGAGTCGACGCCGATGCAGCGGCCGCTGTTGAGGCTGACGAACCGGAAGCCGTCGCCGTCGCGCTGCAGGCGCCACTGCTGGTTGGGGCCGCCGTGGCAGTCCCACTGCAGGATCTGCGCGCCGTTGTCCTTGGAGCCGCCGTTGACGTCGAGGCAGCGGTTGTCCTTCGTGTTGACGAACGCGAACACGTCCCGCGTGCCGGCGACCGACTGCGGCATCCAGACCTGCGTCGGGTTGTTGTCGCAGGGCATCTGGGTGGCGACGCCGCCGTTGCCCTCCTGGGCCTGCATGCACAGGCTGGAGTGCGACGCGCGCAGCAGGGTCGGCTTCGCCGGGATCAGCGCCTGCGGCGGGGTCGGCGACGGGGCGGCGCTCGACGGCGGCGGGGGCGGCGCGGAGGCCGGCCCGGCCTGCGACGAAGCCTGCTCGGCGGGCGCGCCGGAGGCCCGCTCGGCGGCGCTCGGCTCACCGCCGCCGCCACCACCGCCCTGGAACGCGAGGACCAGCCCGACGATGACGGCCACGACCAGGAAGCCGAACGCGCCGAACAGCAGCGGGTCCGGCTTGACACGCGGCGGCCTGCCAGAGCCACCGGGCGCCGCGGGCGAGGTCGGGCGGGGCCCGCCGTAGACGGTCATGGCCGCACAGCATAGATCAGCCTCCTGGGTGCGTTTCGGCGGTGGCAGTACCGGAGAAGGCGACACTGTGTCAATCCGTTCGCGGAGGAGTTCACACTGTGCTGCCTTCGCGGACGGTCAGCGCGCCATAGACTGCCGCTGGTACACGCAGCGTCACCGTCGTCGCTGGTGGAGAGGGGTCACGAGACGTGAAGGTCGCAGTCCCACGCGAGGTCAAGAACCACGAGTACCGGGTGGCGATCACCCCGGCAGGAGTCCACGAACTCACCGCGAGCGGGCACGAGGTCTTCATCGAGGCCGGTGCCGGCGACGGCTCCTCGATCACCGACCAGGAGTTCCGCGAGGCGGGCGCGCAGATCCTGCCGACCGCGGACGACACCTGGGCCGCCGGCGACCTCGTCCTGAAGGTCAAGGAGCCGATCGCCGAGGAGTACCACCGCATGCGCGAGGGGCAGGTTCTCTTCACCTACCTGCACCTGGCCGCCTCCAAGGCGTGCACCGACGCGCTGGTCGACCGGAAGGTCACCGGCATCGCGTACGAGACCGTCGAGCTCACCGATCGTTCGCTGCCGCTGCTCGCCCCCATGTCGGAGGTCGCCGGGCGGCTGGCGCCGCAGGTCGGGGCGTACCACCTGATGCGCGCCGGCGGCGGGCGCGGCGTGCTGCTCGGCGGGGTGTCCGGCGTGTACGCGGCGAAGGTCGTCGTCATCGGCGCGGGCGTCTCCGGCCTCAACGCGGCCGCGATCGCGCTCGGCATGCAGGCCGAGGTCCTGCTGCTGGACAAGAACATCTCCCGCCTGCGCGGCGCCGACGCGATCTACCAGGGGCACCTGCAGACCGTCGCGTCCAACAGCTACGAGATCGAGCGGGCCGTCCTCGACGCGGACCTCGTCATCGGCGCGGTCCTCGTGCCGGGCGCGAAGGCCCCGAAGCTCATCACCAACGACCTCGTGAAGCGGATGAAGCCCGGCAGCGTCCTCGTCGACATCTCGATCGACCAGGGTGGCTGCTTCGAGGACTCCCGCCCGACCACGCACGCCGAGCCGACCTACCGGGTCCACGACTCGATCTTCTACTGCGTCGCGAACATGCCCGGCGCGGTGCCGCACACCAGCACGTACGCGCTGACGAACGTGACCCTCCCGTACGCGCTGGAGCTGGCGAACCGGGGCTGGCGGGACGCGCTGCGCCGCGACCCGGCCCTGGCGCTCGGGCTGAACACGCACGACGGCCACGTGACCTACGGACCGGTCGCCGACGCGCACGGGATGGACCACCTCGCGCTGGCGGAAGCGCTGGCCTAGACGGTGACGCTCGAGCCGGCGGACGCCGCCGCGACCCATTCCCCGGTCGCGGCGGCCGCCGGCGTGCCCGCGTCCACTGACGCGTCCGCTGCTCCCGTCGGCGGGCCCGCGCCCGCCGACGCGTCCGTGCTGCGCAAGGCCGTCGACGTGTACCTGGACCACCTCACGGTCGAGCGGGCGCTCGCGGAGAACACCCTTGCGTCGTACCGGCGCGACCTCGACCGGTACGTGGACTGGCTCGCCGCGTGCGGGATCGGCGACCTCGCCGACGTCGGGGCGCGGGACATCGCCGGGCACGTCGCGGCGCTGCGGACCGGCGACCTCCAGGAAGGCGGCGAGCACCCGCCGCTGTCGGCGTCGTCGGCGGCGCGGGCCGCGAGCGCGGTGCGGGGGCTGCACCGGTTCCTGCTGCTGGAGGGGCTCGCACCGACCGACCCGTCGCGGGACGTGAAGCCGCCGTCGCTGCCGAAGCGGCTGCCGAAGGCCCTGGACGTCGACCAGGTGTCGCGGCTGCTCGCCACCGCCGCCGACGCCGGGCCGCTCGGGCTGCGCGACCAGGCGCTGCTGGAGTTCCTGTACGGCACCGGCGCCCGCATCTCCGAGGCCGTCGGCATCGCCGTCGACGACCTCGACCTGACCGGCAAGCACGGCCTCGTGACGCTGCGCGGCAAGGGAGGCAAGACCCGCCTCGTGCCGATGGGCAGCTACGCGCGGACCGCCATGGACGTGTACCTGGTCCGCGCCCGGCCGTCGCTCGTCGCCAACGGCACCGGCACGCCCACCGTCTTCCTCAACGCCCGCGGCGGCGCCCTGTCGCGGCAGAGCGCGTGGACGATCCTGCGCAAGGCCGCCGTCCGGGCGGGGCTGCCGGTCGACGGGCCGCACGGGGTGTCGCCGCACACGCTGCGCCACTCGTTCGCCACGCACCTGCTCGACGGCGGCGCCGACATCCGCGTGGTGCAGGAGCTGCTCGGGCACGCCTCGGTGACCACGACGCAGGTGTACACGCTGGTCACCGTCGACAAACTCCGCGAGGTCTACGCGACCGCCCACCCCCGGGCGCGCTGAACCAGCATCCGCGGGACGCTCCTGCGGAACGTCCTCACCGGCACGGTGCCCGCGAACACCCCGAGGAACTGCTCCGTGCTCGCCTCCCGTCGCGCGATGGCCTTGAGCAGCACCGCGTTGAGACCCTTCGCGGGCCGCAACGCGGCCAGCCCCGTGGTCAGGCCGAAGATCGGCAGCCGGGCCGCGTCGCGCCGGCGCTGGTAGTCCGTCCGGCCCCCGGCGATCGTCTCGGCGAGCAGCTCCGCGTCGGCGAGGGCGTTGCCGATGCCCTGCGCGGTCACCGGGTCCATGACGAGCCCCGCGTCGCCGGCGAGGAACCAGCCGGGGCCCTGCGCCCGGCGCACCACGTTGGGCAGGTCGACGGTGGTCCGCAGGCGCTCGACCCGCTGGCCGGCCCGGACCCGCTCGCCCAGGTCGCCGCATTGGTCCAGCGTCGCCAGGAGGTGCCCCTCGACGTCGGTGCGCCAGGTGCCGAACTCGTCGATCGGCGCGGCGGCATACACCATGGTGAGGCCGTCGTTGGTCGGGAACGCGGCGACCGCCCGGCCGGGGCGGTGGTAGAGCTCGCCGTGCCGCTGCTCGCCGCCCGCCCGCCTTTGGCCGCCCGCCCGCTGCTCGACGCCTTCCCAGTAGGCGTAGCTGGCGACCGTCCTGGGGGCCACGTTGCGCTGTACCGGCGCGGCGACCTCCTTCGCGACCAGCGAATGCTTGCCGTCGGCGCCGACGACGACCGGCGCGCGGAGCTCGGTGCCGTCGCGTCCCCGGATGCCCGCGACGCCTCTGTCGTCCCAGACCAGACCGGCGACGTGGAACCCCTCCCGCACCTCGGCCCCCGCCTCCCTGGCCGCGTCGACCAGGATCGCGTCGAGGACGGTGCGCCGCGGGCTGTACAGGGCGCCCTCCGGGAACCTGCCCTGCAGGACGGTGCCGCCGAGGTCGAACCGCACGCGTTCGGTCGCCGGTGTACCGGCGGCGAGCAGCCGGTCGAGCAGCCCCCAGCGCCGCAGCCGTTCGGTCCCGGACGGCTGGACCTGGTGCGTCGACAGCGTGTCGCTGGGGAACCTGGCCCGGTCGACCGCGAGCACCCTGAGCCCGCGCCGGGCCAGCAGCATGGCGGTCGCCGCTCCGGCCGGCCTCGCGCCGACCACGATGACGTCGTACACCAGCCAATGCCAACACGTGTTGACTTTTCTGTCAACGCTTGTTGGCCTACGGTTGTGGGCATGCAGCCCGAGCGCAGATCCGACGCCACCCGCGCGGCGATCCTCCGCGCGGCCAGGGAGCGGTTCGCCGCCGACGGCTACCAGCGGGCCACCATCCGGGCGATCGCCGCCGACGCCGCCATCGACCCCTCGATGGTCATGCGCTACTACGGCAACAAGGCCCAGCTCTTCGCCGCCGCCGTCGACGTGCACCTGCGGCTGCCCGACGTGGCCGGCATCCCGCGCGACCGGCTCGGCGAGACGCTCGTCGCGCACTTCATCAAGCGCTGGGAGGGCGACCCGTCCGACGACGCGCTGCTGACCCTGCTGCGCTCCGCAGCCACCGACGAGGCGGCCGCCTCGCGGCTGCGGGACATCTTCGCCTCGCAGGTCGCTCCGGTGGCGCTCGCCGTCTGCCCCGACCCCGCCGAGGCCACGGTCCGGGCTGGCCTGGTCGCCACCCAGATGCTGGGCCTCGCCTTCTGCCGGCAGATCCTGCGCCTGCCGCCCGTCGTCGCCGCCACCCCTTCGTCACTGGTGGTCCAGGTGGGTGCGACCGTGCAGCGGTACCTCACCGGGGAGCTTGGAGCCGTGTTACCGTAGGCGCATGCGTTTCTGAGCCCACTGACGCCGCGCGTGCCGCCGCGACCTGTTGTGACTGGTCTGCCTTGGCGGCCCCCGTTGTGGGTTCTCGCACGACCCCCGCTGTTGTGGTGGGGTTTCGCTCGGCTCCCGCTTCGTCTGCTGCGCGGCTGACGCCTGTCCACGTCCCCGTTCACCTTCCCGCGGAAGGTACTTCCGCGTCAGTCATCCGCGAAGGAGACGCCATGCCTGCCGATACCGCAGACAACCAGCCCGACAACACCACGACCACCGCTGCCGCCACCGCTGCTGCCGCCGAGTCCGAGGAAGCGCCCCCGCGCAACCCGCTCGAAGCGATCCGCCGCGCCCAGGCCAGCCGCTCCCTCCCGCCCGGCGTCCAGCAGCACGGCGGCGGCAAGGGCTCCGGCGGCAAGGGCGCCAAGTCGAAGTCCCCCCGCATGTACAACCGCCACAAGTAACCCACTCCCCGGCGTCGGGTCCGGGCAGGCAGCGTGCGTTTCCCTGCCTGCCCGGGGCATGCTCCCGGCCCACCTTTGGACATTGGTCAATGCCCGCGTTCGCGGCTTTCGTTCCATAGACCCTGCGCGATCCACCCCCAAGTTGATCTCTGATACGGGGGTGGATCGCGCACCGTCTATCGGGTAGGGCGGCGTGCCCGGCGGCCCGACGATCGAAGGACGGCTCCGGCCGTGATCGCAGCCAGCCCCGTCCTTCGATCAAGTCGTGAGCACGGAGTGTTGCGGCTCGCGTGGGCCAAGTGTTCCGCCGCGCTACGTCTAGCGGGTGGGGCTGCCGTGTCCGGCCGCCCGATGATCGAAGGACGGCTGCGGTCGTGATCGCGGTTGGGACTGTCCTTCGATCAAGTCGTGGGCGCGAAGTGCTGCGCTCGCGTGGGCCAAGTGTTCCGCTGTGCCAAGCCGGCGCGGTGCGTCTGCTTCCGTCCGGGACGGCGGTGTGTTCGTGCCCTGTTCGTGGCGGTGCGGCGCGTTCCCGTCCGCTGTGGGCGTTGGTCAATGCCCGGGTTCGTGGCTTCATGCGATAGGCGGTGCGTGATCCACCCGCAAACGATCTTCCGAGGCGGGGGTAGGTCGCGCGCCGTCGATCGGGTGGGTGGCGGCGCGATGATCGAAGGATGGCTGCGGTCGTGATGGCGGCCGGGGCTGTCCTTCGATCAAGTCGTGGGCGCGAAGTGTTGCGGGGCGCGTGGGTCGAGCGGGCCGAGTTTGCCGCCGTGTCGGGCGGGCGCGGTGCGTCCGGTTCTGCCTGGGGCGGCGGTGTGTTCGCGCCTTGTCCGGGACGGTGCGTTACCGGGCTGCCGTAAACGTTGGTCAATGCCCCGGCTCGTGGCTTTTGCGCATTGGCGGTGCGCGGGCCGCCCGTAAACGATCTTCTGAGGCAGGGGTGGATCGCGCGCCGTCTATCGGGTGGGTCGGCGGCGCGATGATCGGAGGACGGCTGTGGTCGTGATGGTGGCCGGGGCTGTCCTTCGATCAAGTCGTGGGCGCGAAGTGTTGCGGGGCGCGGGGGTCGAGTGTGCCGCCGTGCTGAGCCGGCTCTGTGGTGGCTGTGCGGGAGTGGGGCTCGAAGCTCGTGGGCGCCGCGGGGTGGGTTGTCGGGTCGTGGCGGTCCGGTGATCGGTGGGCGTCTGTCGAGCGGGGGCGCGGCATGCTGAAAAGCGACGTCCGTGCCGGCTCCGGTCTGCGGCTTCGTGGGATGGAGGGCTCGGAGCGTTGGATGAGATGTTGGTCAATGGCCGGTATGCGGGTTGGTTGGTGAGAAGCCTGAATGCGACCCGGGTGCAAAGAGCTGTGAAGATCGCGCGCGGTGTTGATCTGGCCGGGTGGCCCGGTGTGGGTTGTGATCCGGTGAAGCGGGAGTGTCCACCGGATCGCGCGGGCGGCGACGGGTCAGGAGGTGTACGCCGCGGTGGCGGCGGGCCAGGAGGTGGGGTCGAACGGGTCCTCGGCGGTCATCGTCTTCAGGATCTGCGACAGCTCGCTGGTGCTCATCGCGCGGTCGCCCAGGGTCTCCGCCTGCAGGAAGAACTGGCCGTCCTCGATGAGGATGGCGCAGCGGTTGGTGGCGGGCGGGCAGGTGGTCTTGTTGATCGCCTCGCCGGTCACGTGGTCGGCGATGCCGAGGGTGAGGATGAGCGACGAGTACGCGTCGAGGTCGGTGGCGCCGGTGAGCGGGGGCGCCATGGGTTTCAGGCCCAGGCGGACCACCGACAGGTTGGTGTTGTCGTAGGAGGACGTGCGGGTGCCGGCGGCGATGAGACGGTACCCCTTCGGCAGGTCGCGGACCTGGATGCCGACGGGGAAGGGGGCCGGGACGGCGGCGGGCAGGGCCTCGGCGAGGGCGACCAGCTCGTCGCGGGTCGGCATGGTCTCGGCCCGGGACCAGTAGACGGCCGCCCAGGCGCCCGGCAGGTACTGCCAGGCCATGGCCGGGATGACCGGGTCGGTGCAGCAGCCGTACTTGTCGGCGACGGTCGGCGAGACCGACCCGCCGGCGTGCATCAGCAGGGCCTGCCGGCCGCCGATGCTGAGCTTGGCGCCGCCGTTGAACTCGCGGGGCTCGAAGGCGCCGGTGCCGAAGACGACGAGGCGGCCCTCGCGGGGCACGATGCTGCCCGATGACCCGGTGCGGGCCGGTTTGCCGTTGACGGTCGGGGAGGGCGAGACGGTCGGCGCGGCGGACGGGGCGGCGTTGAGGTCGATCGTGGACAGCTGGTAGTGGGCGGTGACCAGGTAGGGGTCGCTGACGGCATACCGCCCGGAGGTGTAGCCGCTGTAGTTGGTCTGGAACGGGCCGGCCGACGTGAAGCCGGCCGGGCGGGCGGGGGACTGGGTGGCGTCGACGACCAGCCCGGGCGTGCCGTTGGGGTCCGCGGTGGGGGCGGTGACCGGCGGGTTGAAGAGCGCGATCGCGGCGGTGGCGCCGGTGATCACCGCGGCCAGGCCGCCGGCGACGGAGGCGAGGAGGGTGCGGCGGCGGCGACGCCGGGCGAGCCGGCGGCCGGCGGTGGTGATGTCGTCAATGCTGAGTCGCGGTGGCGGCGCGTCGTCCCTGGCCGCTGCCAGCAGACTGTGCAGGTCGTGCTCCATGCCCTTCCCTCCTGTTCTCCATCTCGTGAGTGGGTGTCGCCTGCGGTGGGGGAGCGGACGCTCGCGCGCCGGGGGGCCGGACACCGGGGTCGTCACGAGGCTCCGCGTCGAGCAGTGCGCGGAGGGCGGTGAGCCCGCGGGCGGTCTGGCTCTTGACGGTCCCCGGCTGGCGGCCGAGCACCTCGGCGGTCTCCTCAACGCTCAGCCCCTCGTAGTACCGCAGGACCAGCACGGCGCGCTGGCCGGGGGCCATCCGGGCGAGTGCGGCGCGGATCCGGATCCGCTCGTCGACCTGCTCGGCGTGGTCGGGGCCGGGCAGCTCGGGCAGGCTGTAGCCCACCGAGCGCTCCCTGCGCCGCCACGGCCGGCGGCTCTCGTCCACCAGGGCGTGCACGACCGCCCTGCGCACATAGGCGAGGGGCGTGTCGACGCGGTGCCAGTGCACGTAGAGCTTCGCCAGGGACGAGGCGACGGCGTCCTCCGCCGTGTGCCAGTCCCCGCACGTCAGGTAGGCGAGCGAACGCAGGCCGTCGAACCGTGCGGCGACGAACTCCCGGAACTGCGCTTCGTCGTCTTCGTTCACCCGTTCGGGCTCCCTTCGTCGCGGGGTAGACGAAGCCCCGCCACGAAGGGTTGCACGAAGGTACGACAGAAAATCCCGGCCGCCCCAGATCTGGCCGACCGGCTACGCGGGCGGGACCGAGCCGTCGACAGGAGGTGTCGTGCCGCCGGTCGTCGGCTGGGGCTGCGTCGTCGTGGCGGGCGGCGGCGGGGGCTCGCTCGTCGCCGGCGGGGGAGCGGCGCTGCTGGTGGCGGGGGTCGGCGAGGCGGACGCCGGTGCGCTGGTGGGTGGTGCCGCCGAGGTACGGGTGGCGCCGCCCCCACCGGGTGCCGGACCCGACGTGGTGACCACGGCGGACTGCGACATGCCGGGCACGCCGCTGGGGGCGTCGCCCTTCTTGTCGCCCTGGCTGAGCGCGATCGCGGCGAGGACCACGCCGCCGGCCATGACGAGCAGCGCCAGGCCGATGGCGACCGGGATCCAGGCGGGCCGGTCCGGCTTCGCGCCGGACGATCCCGGCCGGCCGTTCGCGGCCGTCCGTGGTGACGCCATCGTCGCGGACCGTCGGGTGGCCGCCGCCGGTACGAACGCCAGATCTTGGTCCTGAAGGGTCGCCACCTGCGCGTCGCGGGCGGCGGCGGCGAGGGCGGCCGCGGTCGGGAAGCGGTCCTCGGGGTCCTTCGCCATGGCGCGCTCGACCACGGCCCGGACGCCGGCCGGCACGGTCTCCGGCAGCGGCGCCGGATCGTCCTGCAGGTGCTTGATCGCGATCTCGAGCGGCGAGTTGCCGGTGAACGGCGGCGCGCCCGTCAGGCAGTGGTACGCGACCGCGCCGAGCGCGTAGATGTCCGTCGCGGGGGAGATCGGCTTCCCGGATGCCTGTTCGGGCGACATGTACAGCGCCGTGCCGATCACCGCGTTCACCTTGGTGACGGACGTCACGTCTGCCGAGCGGGCCACGCCGAAATCGACGAGGGTCACCGCCCCGTTGTGGCCGACCAGGAGATTGTTGGGCTTCACGTCGCGGTGGATGATGCCGTTGCTGTGCGCGGCGTGCAGCGCGTCGGCCGCCTGCGCCACGATCGCCATGGTCTCGTCGGCCGGGAGTGCACCCTCGCGGGTGATCCGCTCGCCGAGGGGGCGGCCCTCGACGAACGCCATGACGAGGAACATGGTGCCTTCGGGCGTCTCGCCGTAGTCATAGACGCCGACCACGCCCTTGTGTCCGACGGAGGCCATGATCCGCGCCTCGGCCCGGAACCGGACGCCGAACTCCGCGTCCCTGGTCAGGCCCGGCAGCAGCACCTTTACGGCGACCGTCCGGTTCAGCGTCTTGTCGGTCGCGCGGAACACCTGCCCCATGCCGCCGCTGGCGACGAACTCATCGAGGCGGTACCTGTCGCCGAGCACGTCTCCTGGTCCCAACACGTCGATGACCGTACCCAACGAAGCCGGCCGCGACACGCCGGGCGCGCGGAGTGGGGTATGTACCCTGCAGTGACGTAGAGTCGGGCAACGGCCGTCCCGCTTCCCCAGATCGCCGACGACGAATCGGCCCCGGGTGGAGATGAGCCGCCGGGAGGGGCGAAGAGGTTCGATGACAGGCATGGGTGACCAAGCGGAGTCTTGGACGACGCAGATGCGCGCCGAGCAGGCATCGCTTGACCTCGGCGCCGAGCTCGGGCCGGCGGATCCGACGGCGTACACGATGCGCAAGCCGATCCCCGAGCCGATGCCGATGGATCGGCACGGCCCGGCGCGGATCATCGCGATGGCCAACCAGAAGGGCGGCGTGGGCAAGACCACGTCGACCATCAACCTGGGCGCGGCGCTCGCCGAGTACGGGCGGCGGGTCCTGCTCGTCGACTTCGACCCGCAGGGTGCCCTGTCGGTCGGCCTCGGCGTCAACCCGCACAACCTCGACCTGACGATCTACAACATCCTGATGGACTCCGACGTGACCGTCGAGGACATCCGGATCAAGACCGACATCGCCGGCCTGCACCTGCTGCCGGCCAACATCGACCTGTCGGCGGCCGAGATCCAGCTGGTCACCGAGGTCGCCCGCGAGATGGCCCTGGCCCGGGTGCTGCGTCCGGTCCTGAAGGAGTACGACTACATCCTGATCGACTGCCAGCCGTCGCTGGGCCTGCTCGCGATCAACGCGCTGACCGTCGCGCACGGCGTCATGATCCCGCTGGAATGTGAGTTCTTCTCACTTCGCGGTGTGGCGCTGCTGCTCGACACGATCGACAAGGTCCGCGAGCGGCTCAACTTCGACCTGGAGCTCGAAGGCATTCTCGCCACCATGTACGACAGCCGCACCACCCACTGCCGCCAGGTGCTGCAGCGGGTCGTGGAGGCGTTCGGCGACAAGGTGTACCAGACGGTCATCACCAAGACCGTCAAGTTCCCGGAGTCGACGGTCGCCGGCGCGCCCATCACCACGCTCGATCCGTCGTCCTCGGGTGCCCGCAACTACCGGCAGCTCGCCCGCGAGGTCATCGCCCAGCAGGCCGAGCGGCGGTTGTAACGGTTTTCGCGACCCTTTGCGCTACGGTCTTCCGGTGACCGACCCCGCCACCGTGGACTCCGCGAACCCCTCGCCGGATCCCTCCACCGTGGACGCGCTTTCCGATGCCGCCGTGGCGGACGTCGTGGACGTTGCGGCTCCTGTACCGGATGTGCCCGCGCTGCCGGGTGCCGACGCCGCCCCCTCGGGCTTCCAGGTGCGCCTGGCGAACTTCACCGGTCCGTTCGACCTGCTGCTCCAGCTCATCGGCAAGCACAAGCTCGACGTCACCGAGGTGGCGCTGCACACCGTCACCGACGACTTCATCGCGTACATCCGCGGCATGGGCGACGACTGGGACCTAGACGAGGCGTCGGAGTTCCTGGTCGTCGCCGCCACCCTGCTCGACCTGAAGGCCGCCCGCCTCCTGCCGTCGGCCACCGTCGAGAACGAGGAGGACCTGGCGCTGCTGGAAGCGCGCGACCTGCTTTTCGCGCGGCTGCTGCAGTACAAGGCGTTCAAGGAGGCCGCGGCGCACATCGCGGGCCTGGAGGCCATCGGGTCCCGCCGCTACCCGCGCTCGGTGTCCCTGGAGCCGCAGTACGCCGAGGCGCTGCCCGACCTCGTCCTCGGCGTCGGCCCGGCGAGGCTGCTGAAGCTGGCGCTGAAGGCGTTCACCCCGAAGGCGGGCCCTCCGGTCGTCTCGATCGCGCACATTCACATGGTCCGCGTCAGCGTCCGCGAACACGCCAACATCGTCCGCGACCGTCTCATCGCACAACGCGAGGCCACGTTCAGCGCGCTGTGCATCGACTGCGAGTCGACCCTGGAGGTCGTCGCCCGCTTCCTGGCGCTGCTGGAGCTGTACCGCGAGGACCTCGTCTCCTTCGAACAGCTCCAGGCCCTGGGGGAGTTGCTCGTCCGCTGGACGGGGCCGGACGATGCGGCGGCCGCCACGATCGAGGTCGAGGAGTACGAGGGCAGCCCCGCCCCGCCCGAGACCCCACCGGCCGAAGGCCCGGCAGAGGGTCCGACAGCGGACCCGACAGGGGACCCGGCAGCGGACCCGGCAGCGGACCCGGCAGCGGACCCGGCAGCGGACCCGGCAGCGGACCCGGCAGCGGACCCGGCAGCGGACCCGGCAGCGGACCCGGCAGC
>NZ_JBEXUD010000063.1:0-17099 GCF_040614215.1 Dactylosporangium sp. NPDC006015 | reverse complement strand
GCGGACGAACCAGCGGCGGATGATGCGGAAGCAGTGGACAGCGAGGTGGACCAGTGAGCCAGGACGACCAGTCGAGGTCGCTCGCCGACCAGGCAGCGAACTGGGTCCCGCCCTGGGCTCGCCCCCAGCCCCCCGCCGAGCAACTGCCCGCCGAGGAGCCCGCCGCCGAAGGGGTCGCTGAAAAGCCCGCCGCCGAAGAGGTCGCGGAGGAGCCTGCCGCCGTGGAGGCCACGGAGGAGCCCGCCGCCGTAGAGGTCGCGGAGGAGCCTGCCGCCGTAGAGGTCGCGGAGGAGCCCGCCGTCGGGGACGCAGTGTCCGGCGAAGCGCCGGTCGAGGAGGCCGCCGCCGAGCCCGAGCCCGAGGTCGTCGAAGAGCCGCCCGCGGAGGAAGCGCCTGTCGCCGAGCCTGAAGTCGCGGTCGTCGAGGAGGCCGCTCCCGAGGAGGTGATCGAGTCCCTCGTCGAGGAGCCGGCTGCCGAGGAAGCGCCTGTCGCTGAGCCTGAGGTCGCGGTCGTTGAGGAGGCCGCCGCCGAGGAGGTGGTCGAGGCCGCAGCCGAGGACGCGCCCGCCGGGGAAGC
The DNA here is from genome assembly GCF_040614215.1 of Dactylosporangium sp. NPDC006015. NCBI lineage: Bacteria > Bacillati > Actinomycetota > Actinomycetes > Micromonosporales > Micromonosporaceae > Dactylosporangium > Dactylosporangium sp. NPDC006015. The sequence goes on along the minus strand of NZ_JBEXUD010000063.1, from coordinate 16,522 downwards.
CGACGAGCCCGCGGTCGACAGCGGTGCCCTGTTCGAGGTGCCCGCTGCCGCCGTACCAGAGCCGAAACCGGAACCCGAGCCGGAGCCGGTGCCGGTCATGTCGGAGAGCGAGCTGCGCGGCGCGGTCGAGGCGATCCTCCTCATCGTCGACGAGCCCGCCACCGAGATCACCCTCGCGCAGGTGCTCGACCAGCCCGTCGACCGGATCCGCGGGGTCCTGGAGGACATCGCCCGGCAGTACACCCAGCTCGGCCTCGGCTTCGACCTGCGGCGCGTCGCGGGTGGGTGGCGGTTGTACACGCGGGCGGAGTTCGCGCCCTACGTGGAGAAGTTCGTGCTCGACGGGCAGCAGATCCGGCTCACCCAGGCCGCCCTGGAGACACTCGCCGTGGTCGCCTACAAGCAGCCTGTCACCAGGTCGCGTATCTCGGCCATCCGCGGTGTGAACTGCGACGGCGTTGTCCGTACGCTGGTGACGCGGGGTCTGATCGAGGAGACCGGCAGTGAGCCCGAAAGCGGGGCGTTCCTGTACCGGACGACGTCGCTGTTCCTGGAGAAACTCGGCCTGGACAGCGTCGACCAGCTGCCGCCGCTCGCCCCGTTCCTTCCCGACGACATTGATGAGATCGCCGATGCCCAGCGCTGACAAGTCCACAGAAGCCGACTTCGAGGGTTCCGCGTTCGACGCGCCACCGGACGCCGAGCTGCCGCGCAACGAGGAGCGGCTGCAGAAGATCCTGGCCGCGGCCGGCCTCGGGTCCCGCCGGAACTGCGAGCGGATGATCGACGAGGGCCGCGTCACCGTCAACGGCAAGGAGGCGACCCTCGGCGACAAGGCCGACGCGACGCGGGACGCCATCCACGTCGACGGTTCGCGCCTGATCACCGACACGCGGCTGGTGTACCTCGCGCTGAACAAGCCGCGCGGCGTGGTGTCCACGATGGACGACGAGAAGGGCCGCGAGGCGCTCGCCGACTACGTGCCCAACCTCACGACCCGCGTCTTCCACGTCGGGCGGCTGGACCTCGACAGCGAGGGCCTGCTGCTGCTGATGAACGACGGCGGGCTCGCCCACAAGCTGATGCACCCGTCGTACGAGGTGGCGAAGACCTACCAGGTGGAGATCGCCGGTCCGGTGCCGCGGGCGATGGGCCGGGAGCTGAAGGCCGGCGTGCAGCTCGAGGACGGGCCGGCGAAGGTCGACTCGTTCAGGGTCGTCGACGCGTACGGGAAGGTCGCGCTCGTCGAGGTCGTGCTGCACGAGGGGCGCAACCACATCGTGCGGCGGATGTTCGACGCGGTCGGCTACCCGGTGCAGCGGCTGATCCGCACCCAGATCGGCCCGATCCGGCTCGGCGATCTCCGCCCGGGCAGGACGCGACACCTGTCCCAGGCGGAGATCGGCGCACTCTTCAAGGCCGTCGGCGAGTAACCGCCGTCAGGTGGAGCGGCGCATCGCGCGGATGCCGACCGTGAGCCCGGCGAGGGCGGTCGCGGCCGCCGCGGCGAAGCCCCACCAGACGGCGCGGTCGCTGACGGTACCGGCGAAGAGCAGACGCTCGGCGGTCACCATGTGCGCCAGCGGGTTGAACTGCGCCAGTGCCCGCATCCAGCCCGGCCCGGTCTCCAGGGGCAGCAGCATCCCGGAGAGGATCATCAGGGGGAACAGCAGCGTCTGGTGCACGACCCAGAACATCCAGTCGGTGCGGCGGACCGCGACCGCCAGGGCGTAGCTGAACGAGCCGAGCCCGACGCCGAAGAGGGCGAGCAGCGCCAGGCCGAGCAGCGCGCCGGCCGGGTGCAGCTCGAAGCCGAACGGCAGCATCACCACGACGATGATCAGGGCCTGCCCGGCGAGCGGCACCATCTCCTTGAGCGCGCGGCCGACCAGCAGCGCGTGCCGGGCGAGGGGCGTGACGAGCATGCGCTCGTGCGCGCCGGTGACGAACTCGCTGAGCAGGTTCGCCCCGACGGTCGACGTGCCGAAAAGCGTGGTCATGACGAGGATCGCCGGCACGAACCACTGCCACACGTCGCTGCCGAGGCCGCCTTCCTGGCCTTTCAGGGAGCCGGCGAGCAGCGGCCCGAACAGCGCCAGGAACACCAGCGGCTGGATCATGCCGAAGATCAGCGAGAACGGCGAGCGCAGCAGCGGCCGCAGCTCCCGGGCCGCGACGATGCGGACGTCGCGCAGGGCGAGGGTGGTCATGCGTTCTCCCGGAGGTTGCGGCCGGTCAGGGACAGGAAGACGTCGTCGAGCGTGGGGCGTTGGATCTCGGCGGTACGGACGGCGCCCGGCACCGCCGCGATGAGCTCGGGCAGCGCGGCGGGCCCGTCGTTGACCCGGAACGTCAGCGTGTCCGAGATCTCGGTCATGTCGCGCATGCCGGCGAGCCCGCCGGCGGCCTTGGCGATGAGCGGGAGGTCGCCGGTCAGCAGCAGCTTGTCGCCGGCCAGCTTGGCCTTCAGCGCCGACGCCGTGTCGTCGGCGATCACCTCGCCGTGGTCGACGACCACGACCCGCTCGGCCATGGTGTCGGCCTCGTCGAGGTAGTGCGTGGTCAGCACGATCGTCATGCCGTGCTCCTCGCGCATCCGCAGGATGTGCTGCCACAGGTTCGCGCGGTTCTGCGGGTCGAGCCCCGTCGACGGCTCGTCGAGGAACAGCAGCCGGGGCGCGTGCACCAGCCCGATCGCCACGTCGAGGCGCCGTCGCTGGCCGCCGGACAGGTCCGACACCTTGCGGTCGCGCTGCTCGGCGAGGTCGAGCGCCTCCAGGAGCTCGTCGGTGCGCCGGGCGGCGGCCTTGCGGTCCAGGCCGTAGATGAGGCCCTGGGTGCGCAGCTCGTCGGCGACGCGGTGGATGTGGCCGGCGCCGTTGCCCTGCCCCACGTAGCCGATTCCCCGCCGTACCGCCGCCGCCTGCGTCGCCACGTCGTGCCCGGCGACGGTCGCGGTGCCGCTGGTCGGCGCGATGAGCGTGGTCAGCATCCGCAGCGTCGTGGTCTTGCCGGCACCGTTCGGGCCGAGCACCGCGACGAGCTCGCCCGGCGCGATGTCCAGGCTGATGCCACGGACCGCGTGCACCGTGGTCTTGCGATTGACGACGAAGTCCTTCGTCAGCGCTCTCGTCTGAATCATGCCGCTGACATTGCCGGTAGATGCGGACAGCTTCTGTCCTCAAGTGCGGGCGATACTGGACGCATGTTGGAGACCTCGGCCCGCCTCCTGGCGTTGCTGTCCCTGCTGCAGGCCCGCCGCGACTGGCCGGGGCAGACCCTCGCCGACCGCCTCGAGGTGAGCCCGCGGACCGTCCGGCGCGACGTCGACCGGCTGCGCGAGCTCGGCTATCCGGTGCAGGCGACCCGCGGCCCGGACGGCGGCTACCGGCTCGACGCCGGGTCGGAGCTGCCGCCGCTGCTGTTCGACGACGACCAGGCCGTCGCGGTGGCGGTGGCGCTGCAGACGGCGACGATGTCGGTCGAGGGCGTCGAGGAGGCGGCGCTGCGCGCCCTGGCGACGGTGCGGCAGGTGATGCCGGCCCGGCTGCGCCAGCGGGTCGACGCGTTGCAGGTGACCCGGGTGGCGAAGGCCGGCTGGCAGCCGTCGCGGGTCGACACGGCGGTCCTGCTGGCGATCGGCCAGGCCGTCCGGGCGCGGGAGGTGCTGCGCTTCGACTACGCGGGGGTACGGGAGATCGCGGCCGGTCTGACGGGCGACCGGCGCCGGGTCGAGCCGTGCCACGTGGTGACGTGGGGCGGCCGGTGGTACCTCATCGGCTTCGACCTCGATCGGGTGGATTGGCGCACGTACCGGGTGGACCGCATGACCCTGCGCACGCCGAACGGTCCCCGGTTCACGCCCCGGCCGCTGCCGGCGGCGGACGTGGCGGCGTTCGTGGCGGAGCGGTTCGAGGGCCACGACCCGCTGCCGTGCCGCGGCGAGGCGATCCTGCACGCGCCGGCGGCGGCGATCACCGAGTGGACCCGCGGGCAGGCCGTCGTCGAGGAGCTGGGCCCGGACCGGTGCCGGGTCAGCGCCGGGTCGTGGTCGTGGACCGGCCTGGCCGCGTGGTTCGGCATGTTCGACGCCGAGGTCGAGGTGGTCGGGCCGCCGGAGCTGCGGTCGGCCACGGCGGCCCTGGCCGCCCGCTTCGCACGGGCGGCCGCCGCTTCCTGAGCTACCGCTTGCGGACCGCTTCGAGGGCCTTCGTCCAGCTCACCGTCTGGTCGAGCACCACGCCGAGCGTGCCCTCGTGCTGCGGGCCCGGCTTGAACGTCGAGAAGTTCTCGAAGTCGGTGAAGAGCGACAGCGCCACCTGCGCCCGGACGTCCGCGATCTGCAGCTCGCCCATGATCAGCCGGAGGTGCTCGACCGCGCGGGTGCCGCCGGCGGAGCCGTAGCTGACGAACCCGGCCGCCTTGTTGTTCCACTCGGAGTAGACGAAGTCGATCGCGTTCTTCAGCGCGCCGCTGGTCGAGTGGTTGTACTCCGGCGTCACGAACACGAAGCCGTCCAGCTCGGCGATCTTCGCGGCCCACTGCCGGGTGTGCTCGTGCGCGTACTGCCCCATGGACGGCGGCACCGCCTCGTCGAGGTGCGGCAGGTTGTAGTCGAGCAGGTCGACCAGCTCGAACTCCGCGTCGGAGCGGCGGCTCGCGATGTCGTACACCCACTTGGCGACCGCCTCGCCGTTCCGGCCGGGGCGGGTGCTGCCGAGGATGATCCCGATCTTGGTCATGGTCCAACTCTCTGCTCGTGCGGCGTGGTTCTCTGCTCGTGCGACGTCATGGGTGACGCGTCACCGTCACGCTAGCTCGTCCCACGGTGATGTGTCACCCATGGACGTAGACTTCGGGTGTGACGGATCCCAATTGGCTGGACGAGCGGGAGCAGCGCGCCTGGCGCGGGTTCCTCGCCGTCAACGCCGCGGTCAGGGGTCGCATCGCCCGCCAGCTGCAGCAGGAGACGGGGCTGTCCAGCGCCGACTACGCGGTCCTCGTCAGCCTCTCCGAGGCACCCGGCGGGCGGCTGCGCGTCTTCCAGCTCCGCGTCGCCGCCGACTGGGAGAAGACCCGCCTCACGCACCAGATCACCCGGATGACCGCGCGCGGGCTGGTCGCCCGCGAGCCGTGCGCCGACGACCCCCGCGGCGCGTTCGTCGTGCTCACCGAGGCCGGCTGGGACGCGATCACCGCCGCCGCGCCCCGCCACGTCGAGCACGTGCGGCACTGGTTCTTCGACGCGCTCGGTCCCGAACACGTCGACGCCCTCATCGAGGTCAACGAGGCGGTGACGCGGCACCTGCTCTCGGCGAGCGAGCCCTGCTCGCCGTGCTCCCCCTGCTCACCGAGCTCACCGGGCGATGTGCCATCCTCCTGCGACGACGTGCTCCCGTGAGGTAGGGCCACCGGCCGGTCAAGTACTGTCGAACAGCAGGTGTCATCGGGGATTCATTGTTTTCGTGGAGGATCGGGCGTGGCAGGACACAGCGGCCAGTTGGTGGTTGCCGTCGACGGGCCCTCCGGGTCCGGCAAGTCCACGATCTCGCGCCGGGTGGCACAGGCCCTCGACGCCCGCTACCTGGACACCGGCGCCATGTACCGGGCGGTGACCTGGGCCGTGCTGCGCGACAACGTCGACCTCGCCGACGCGGAGAAGATCCACGCCGTCGCGGCGTCGGCGGCGCTGGGCATCGGCACCGACCCGGCCGAGCCGCACATCAGCGTCGACGGCGTCGGTGTCGACCGTGAGATCCGCGGCACCGAGGTCACCCAGGCGGTGTCGGCCGTGTCCGCGGTCCCGGCCGTGCGGGCGCTGCTCGTCGCGCTCCAGCGGGACATCATCGCCGAGGCGGGCCGGATCGTGGTCGAGGGCCGCGACATCGGCACCGTCGTCGCCCCCGGCGCCGACCTGAAGGTCTACCTCACCGCCTCCGCGGACGAGCGGGCCAGGCGCCGGAGCACCGAGAATGCGACCAACCAGGCCGCGACCGCAGCCGACCTGGCCCGTCGTGACAGACTTGACTCGACGCGCGCCGCCGATCCGCTTCGCCAAGCCGACGACGCCGTTGTGCTCGACACCACCGCGCTCGGCATCGACGAGGTGGTCGAGCGACTCCAGCGGATGCTGGACAAGGTCACCGCATAGGCGAGCGCCGGCCCCCCGGCCGTTGAGCAAAGGACCCCCGTGAGCGCTGAGGCATCCGCAGGTGCCGAGGTCGACGTCGACGTTGTCGATGACGTCGAGCTGAGTGTGCCGATCGTCGCCGTCGTCGGCCGACCCAACGTCGGCAAGTCGACCCTCGTCAACCGGATCCTGGGCCGCCGTCAGGCGGTCGTCGAGGATGTCGCCGGCGTCACCCGCGACCGGGTCGCCTATGACGCCGAGTGGACCGGGCGGCACTTCACCGTCGTGGACACCGGCGGCTGGCTGCCCGACGCCAAGGAGCGGGCCAAGGCCATCGCCACCCAGGCCGAGATCGCCACCCAGACCGCCGACGTGGTGCTGTTCGTGGTCGACGCCACGATCCCGCCGACCTCCGACGACGAGGCCGCGGTCAGGATGCTGCGCCGCAGCGGCCGGCCCGTGATCCTCGTCGCCAACAAGGTCGACAACGCGCGCATCGAGGGCGAGATCTCCAGCCTCTGGGGCCTCGGCCTCGGCGAGCCGTTCCCCGTCTCGGCCCTGCACGGCCGCGGCTCCGGCGACCTGCTCGACAAGATCCTCGAGGCGCTGCCGGCCGCTCGTGTCGTCCCGCCCCGCGAGGCCGGGCCGCGCCGCATCGCGCTCGTCGGCCGGCCCAACGTCGGCAAGTCCAGCCTGCTCAACAAGCTGGCCAAGGAGGAGCGGGCGGTCGTCGACTCCGTCGCCGGCACCACCGTCGACCCGGTCGACAGCCTCGTCGACTTCGGCGGCGAGACCTGGCACCTCGTCGACACCGCCGGCCTGCGCAAGCGGGTCGCGCACGCCAGCGGCACCGAGTACTACGCCTCGCTGCGCACAAACGCGGCGATCGAGGCGGCCGAGGTCGCGATCGTGCTCCTCGACGCGAGCGAGGTCATCTCCGAGCAGGACCAGCGGATCATCACCATGGTCATCGAGTCCGGCCGGGCGCTCGTCATCGCCTTCAACAAGTGGGACCTCGTCGACGAGGACCGGCGCCACCAGCTCGGCAAGGAGATCGAGCGGGAGCTGCGCCGCGTGCCGTGGGCGATCAGGCACAACGTCTCGGCGCTCACCGGCCGCGCCGTCGACAAGCTCGCGCCCGCGCTGCGCACCGCCCTGGAGAACTGGGAGCGTCGCGTGCCCACGGGGCAGCTCAACCAGTGGCTCACGGCGCTCGTGCAGCAGACCCCGCACCCGATCCGCGGCGGGCGCGCCCCGCGCGTGCTCTTCGCCACCCAGGCCGGCGTGTCGCCGCCGAAGTTCGTGCTCTTCACCACGGGCGCGCTCGACCCCGGCTACGTCCGGTTCGTGGAGCGCAAGCTGCGCGAGGAGTTCGACTTCCTCGGCACCCCGATCCACATCAGCGTGAAGCCCCGCAAGAAGAACAGCCCGCGCGGGAAGAAGTAGCTCTCGCCGGCTCCCGCCGCGGTAGCAACGCTTCGGCGGCCACCGCCACGACGACCAGCCCGGCGAAGATCATGAGTCCCATGCCCGCGACTTCGACAGGTGCGCCGCTCAGCTGAGCGGCGCACCGTTACGCACCTAGGCTGCTGCCGTTTCCTCGGTCGTGCCCGCCTCGATCTGGTCCTGGGCCGCCGACGCGCTGGTCAGGACGTCCAGCTCCAGGCCCTTCGCCAGCCACGACGCGCCGAAGCACAGGACCGAGGCCGTCTCGCCGATGATCAGGCTGTACGCGTCGAGCGTGTGGAACACCTGGGTCACCGCGATGTACACCACGGCAAGGGCGATCCCCGCCGCGCACGCGTAGTGGAACGACCGCCAGAACGCGGGGGAGAACCGCGCCAGGTGCCCGTCGCGGTGCTGCGACCTGGCACCCTCGCGGCGGCCGAAGAAGTAGCTGATCACGCCCAGGCAGAGGATGAACGTCGCCGCGCACACGTAGTGCACGCTCTGCACCGTCTGCTCGCCGAGCTTCTCCTGCAACGGCGACAGCGGCACCGTCCCGCCGCCCGGCCGCCCCGTCGGGAACAGCGCCACACCCACCGCCGTCACGCCGGCGACGATGCTGAGCGTGTTCTCCAGGTTCCGCTCGAAGAACTTGTAGAAGATCAGGAAGAACGCGGTCACGCACAGGCAGCTGACGAAGATGTCGCGCATGCCGGAGTAGTAGTACGCGCTCAGCGACCCCCGCGGCTTCCCTCCCTCGAACAGGAAGCCGTCGCCGAGCAGGAGCGTCACCGGCAGCAGAATGCCCATGACGCCGATCAGGGTGCGCATCAGCAGGAAGGAGCGCAGGTAGAGGATCCTGGCCTTCAGGTTCTCGTCGGCCTGATCCTGCGGTTTGCCGGGACGCTGCGGAGCGTCCACCGGTGGGGTGAGGTATCCCATGGTGCCCTCCAAGTGTGGTTACTTGAAGAGAGCACGTGATCACGCTGTCGATACGTTGACTGCGCTTTTACGACAGACACGTTCGGTCACCACTGATAGCTGCGGCCCAGATCGTGGCCCGTGTTGGGGTCCACCGGCGTCGGGTGCACCCGCAGCAGCGACTGCACGCTGCGCAGCAGTGCCTCCGGGCTGAACGGTTTGACCATGTGGTGCACCGCCCCCGCCATCACGCCGCTGCGTACGACGTCTGGCTGCGACAGCGCGGACAGCAGCATCACCGGGATCTGTGCCGTCTCCGGGTCCGCCTGCAGCTGCTCGCACGCGGTGAGCCCGTCCTGCCCCGGCATCATGATGTCGAGGATCACCAGGTTGGGCAGGCAGGCGACCGCGGCGTCAACCGCGGCCAGCCCGTTGTCGGTCTCGATGACCTCGAAGCCCGCCTTCACCAGCTTGTACGCCACCATGCCCCGCAGATCCGGGTCGTCGTCGACGACGAGAATCCGGGCGGTCTGCGCTTCGGACGCGATGGCCGTGTTCATCGGGAACCTCCTGCAACGGGTTGAGACCATCAGGTTCACCGCACCCGGCTGCGCTTCAGCGGCCTTTCCGTTGCCGACCGGTTGTGTGCGCTACGTCACTGCACTTCCCCCGCCGCCGGCGGCCCCAGCAGATCCCACAGATTGCCGGCGACGTCCTCGAAGACCGCGACCTGCCCGTACACCTCGTCCCGCGGCGGCCGCACGATCGTGACCCCGGCCGCCTCCAGCCGCTCGAACGTCGCCCGGAAGTCGTCCACCCGCAGGAAGAACCCCACCCTTCCCTTCACCTGGTCCCCGACCGCCTCCCGCTGCCGCTCCCCGTCTGCCCGCGCGAGCAGCAACCCCGTCCCCCCACCCGGCGGCCGCACCACGACCCACCGCTTCGCCGCCCCGTCGGTCGTCGTCGCCGGCGAGTCCTCCACCAGTTCAAACCCCAGCACCTCGGTGAAGAAGACGATCGCCGGGTCGTACTCCTCCACCACCACCGTCACCAGATCCAGCCGCATCCCCCCACCGTAGTTGGGACAGGGGATACTCCTGCGCGCGGCGGTAACCCTATGCGCTAGTCTGTAGCGGCTGCTCCGGACGAGTCCGGTTGCACGGGACGTAGCGCAGCTTGGTAGCGCACTTGACTGGGGGTCAAGGGGTCGTGGGTTCGAATCCCGCCGTCCCGACAGTGTGAGCTGGGAATATTCGAGCTCATGATGTACACATTGGACAGTTCCCGTTAGCGCGCGCTAACAGAAGCGCTAACAATAATTCGGCCAAAGCCGGGCATAATGCTCTAGCTGACGCCAGGTTCGTACCTTTTGGGCACGTCGCACTTGACGCACAATCAAGTGCTGTCAGTGTCGCGGAGTGCCATCCGTTAGCGTTCCGTTCGCGGTAGATGTTTCACCGGTCGCACCGGCCAACCACTGCAGCCCCTGCCGAGGCCTCAGCGCGGCTCGATCGCGGACTCGTCGGGGCCGCCCGCGACCCGCTGAGGGGTGCCGATCTCGCCGTCGGGCTCGTACTGGCGACCCGGCCATTACCGATCCGTACTCCCGCGTGCGTCACGTCGACGGACCCGCGCATCAGTCGCGAACCGTCCAGCCGGTACGACGCGCCGTCGTTCCCTGCAACACGGCTCCGGTTCTCTATGCCCCGCCGACCGACCGGCCTGTCGGAGGTCGTCCGGACAACCCATTGAGCCGCCGGCGGTGCCAGGGCAGCATGACGCTATATGAACGGTTCAGCGCAGCGGCGGCGGACGTGAGCAGGCAGCCCGACGCGTCGGTCGGCTGCCTGGGAGCGGCGATCGTCATGGTCGGGCTGCTGGTATGCGCCGGATGGGAGTCCTACGGCTACTGGGTCTTCCTCGTCCTGCTGATTCCGGTGATTTTCGTGGCCCTCCTGGTGCGGGAGGGCAGAAAACAGAACGCCGCGGACCGGGCCGCCGATCGGAAGTCCCAGCGGCGGGCCTTCGCCGCGGACACAATGCGCACCGTCGACGGGTTTCGCAAAAGCGAGCTCCGGGCGACGAACCAGGACAGGGAACTCACCGCCGACCTGCTCGCCAAGGCGCTCGGGGCAGGTTCGCTCAGCGTGGACGAATACTCCGAGCGCTCCGCGGCCGCGGCCGCCGCCGTCCATCGCTCCACCCTGTATGGGTGTCTCAAGGACTTGGACATCGTGGAGCTGGCCGGGCCACCGTCCTCCTGAAGCTGCACTGCAAAGAGCCAGCCAGGTGTGGCATCCTCACACGGATCGACAATCGTCACCGCGGGTCCGTTGCGTTGAGCGGTGTCTTGGTCGGGCAGGCTTGAACGGTGAAGTTCTTGATCCGACGGCGTCCAGTCCGGGCGGTCCTGGCCGGCTGGCACGCCCGGTTGCGGTTCCGGCGTTGGACCCGGGCGGTCAGGGAGCCCGGGATTCCACGTGGTCGAACCCTTCGCACCGTTGCGTTTGTCAGGCCACGAGCTGCTCAGCTTCGCCGGCGTCGGTGAGGTTTTGCTGTAGTTCGCGAAGCATCGAGGTGGCCAGCATGATCGCGACGATGGCGTTGGCGTCGTTGTACTGGGCGCTACTAACGGCGTGCGCGCTGGCGTGCCGGTTGAACGTCATCGGGATCGGGTCGCCCGGCCAGAACGAGGTGAGGGCCTTGACAAGCGGCCAGTAGGTGGCGGCCTGGCGGTAGTCGGCGATCGACGCGTCGGTGGTCTTCTTGACCTCGGTAACCGCCTTGCCGTAGGTGAACTTCTCCAGGTGGCTGAACGCGGCCCTCAGCGCGGTGTCGATGATGCCTGCGGCCAGGGACTGCGCCGCCCAGATGTGACCGCTGAGGAACGCGGCGTTCGCCCGATAGAGCGCGTCGCGCAGGCCGGTCAGTGTCGGATCGGTGACCTCATCCAGCACGGGCATGCAGTCGTTCAAGATCGAGATCTGGTGTTCGACGAGGACGGTCGGCCGCTTGGTCGGGTCAGCGTCATAAAGCGCCAGGATCACTTCGTGCCGGGGTACCCAGCAAACCGGATAGCCTGCCTGGGCGAGTTCTTCGATCACGTCGACGATCGGCCGGTCGGCCGGCCAGCCGCGCCAGTTGTCGGACTGTGCGATGACCGCGCGGACGAAGGTGTCGGAGAACGCGCCGAGCTGCACCAGCCTATCGCTGAGCGTCTTGGCCCAGTCAAGGTTGGCCAGCGAGTCGGTGATCATCTTGGAAACGTTCGCGAGGGACAGGAGTCCAGCTCCGAGAGTGCTGGCCATCTTGTTCGCATCGGGCAGGGCCGCCATTGCGGCCGTGACCGGCTTGAGAGCGTCTGGGGAGAGCACGTTCGCGGCGAACGCGGCGTGGATCTCGTCCATGCGCTGGAGATGATCGAGGAGCGCCTGAGCTCCGGCCATCGCTGTCGGCATGTACTCGGCCGGGATCTCCCGATCGTCGTCATGGTCGTCCGGGTCGCCGACGGTCACAGCCACTGAAGTGCCTTTCTACGGTGAGCGAATGCCCGGTCACGATAGTTGTTCGAGCGGCTACGACGGCGGCATTTCCCCGGCCGTCCGTAGCCGGCTTGCCCGGGTCTACGGGTGACGGGTGAACGGGCCCGCGGTCGGGATACGCCGGTGGAGCCGCTTTTCTCGCTGTCATCGCCGAGCCCGTGCTACTGCGCGACCTTGGTGGCCCGGGAAGCAACGCCGCGATGCGCAAATCCGGATGTCGGCCGCGACGTGAACCACCGCCCACCCAACTGGTTCTGAGCCGCCCGACCATAGATCGATCGTCTCAATCCCCGGCGCCGGCGGCGTGGACGAGGTCTGCCCTCACCAGGACGCTGTTCTGACTTGATGTTCACCGGTCGCACCGGCCAGCCACTGCGGCCGGACAACGTCACCCAGCCGGCTCTGCCCTTGCCGAAAACCTCATCCGCGCAGGTCAGGCGGAATGTTGATACTCGTGGAGGATGCCGCCGAGGCGATCGCGTCTTCGGATGTCGAGGCGGGTGATCTTGTTTGGATCGGTGATCGGTGCGGGTAGTGAGCGGAGCGGAGGCGGGCGTTCGCGTCGAACCGCACTTTTCTCCTTGCCCAGCTGGCGTTCCAGCACCCTGATCTGATGGCGCAGGGCAAGGATTTCCACATCCTCGTCCCGATTGCTCATCGGCAGCAGCCGCAGCACCACAAACGTGTTCGTCACAGCCAAGCACGCCAGTCGCAGCAGCACGGCAGACCACCATGCCGCATCGATCGCAGGCAACGCCGAACCCCAGCGTCCAGCAACCGGGTCAACGTCTCCGACCACTGCCCCACCAGGACGGATGGGATTTTCGGCAAGGGCAATGCCCAGGAACCCATTGTCCTAGGAAGCTTCAGGGTCTGTGTGGGTGCGCATCCTCGACCATATGGCCAGCAACGGAGCACCGGACCACATACGTCTTGATCGCGGAGACGCGACGCCGGTGGACGGCGTGTGGTTGCGGCCGCCGGGCAGGCGGAGACGGCAAGATGATGTCGTGGCTGAACCCATCGCTGAGGCTGAGGCGTACATCCAGTTCCGGCTGAGCGAGCTCGCATCGAGGAACGAGCACCATCGGTTCGAGGAGATCGCGACTCGAATCGCCCGCAAGCGCATCAGCTCGAACATCTTGATCGCAACAGGCCCGGTCAGCTCCGGCGGTGACCAGCAGCGGGACGCCGAGACCTACATGACCCGCATTCCAGATGAGCTGCCGCATTCTGCGGGCTTCTCGGCATCCGCCTCAACCTCGCCTGTGGTGGTCGCGTGCACCGTGCAGCAGGAGAAGCTGAAGAGCAAGATCCTCGATGACCTGGCGGGCATCTGCGCCGAGGGTACGGACCCTGTCGATCACGTTGCGTTCTTCAGCGTCCATGCGATCTCGGAAGGCATCACTCACGACCTGAAGAAGACGGCGCGTGACACCTACGGAGTGACGCTCGACATCTTTTGTGGAGCTGACATCGCAACCTTCCTCGCCGAGCCGGACTTGGTGTGGGTCGCGAGACATTACCTGGACTTGCCCTCGTCGTTGGTGCCGCCGCCGGAGGGCGAGCCAGCTCCGGAGTGGTACGGCAAGCTGTTGGAAAGGCTGCGCCAGAACAACGGACCGCCGGCCCTGACCCCAGCGACCCAAGGCGAGGTTACCCAGGGTCTGCGATTCGCCACGTGGGACGCGGACGCGAACGCGGACCTACCTGAGTGGCTGGACTTCATGGGCGCGTTCCTGGCTGATTCGGACGGCAATGGGGACTCCGAGCTGGCGTTCCGAGCCTGCTACGAGATGGCCGTGGCACGGTTCAGGGGCATGGGGGTGGCGACCGGTGTAGAGGATCTGGTGCGCCGGGCCATGAAGTTCGCGTGTACGAACGACCACACGAACGTCGTCGACGACGCCGCGACGTTGGCCTCCTACTGGGGCGCGATGTGGTCGAGTGGTGTGGGGCGTACTGAGGCCGCAGAGATCACGGAGGCCGTGGCGCAACTGCGGATGCACGTCGAAGGCCTGATTGACGAGACGGACTCCTCAACTCATCCGGTACGGGCGGCGTCGCTGACCGGCACCCTCGCGTTCCTTCACTTGGTGCCGGACTGGCGACAGGCAGAGCGAGAACGCGGTCGGCCGGAGCAGGTGGACGTAGCCGAGTACGTCGGGGTGAAGCTCGATGAGTTCGATGTAGACATGTCGTCGCTGGCCGGACGCGGCTTGGTGAACGTCGACGCGGCGATGAAGAACCTGGTGGTACTGGTCGACTTGTTGCCGCATGCGCGCGCGTACTCGGCGAGTCAGCTGGCGCGGGTGTTCAATCTGTTCGCGCCGGTCTTGTCAGACCATCCGTCCTATGTGGACGTTCGCGATGAGCTTGACGCGGCAACGTCCAAGACTCAGGGGCAAGCTGCAACGGCCGAGCGCTGCCGCAAACGGGGTATGGCGTTCGTGAAGGCCGGAAAGCCGCTGGAAGCCCTGCTCGAACTCCACAACGCGAAGGTGAACTGGTTCAACGGCGACACGCTGTACGGCGCCCTACTGACGATGCGGTACATCGGCAAGCTGTTTGCGGACTTGAAGCTGATGTATGCGGCAAAGATGTACGCGTGCGCCGCTGCCGCCGTTGCAGCGGTGCACAGCGATTCGGAGGTGAAGGTTCACCTGCCGAAGGCGCTGTTGGAGGCAGCGGGATACTCACAGCATGCGGGTTGCTGGGCCGATGCCGCCGGGCTGACAGAGGTCGCGCTGATGGCCCGCGCCAGGTACTTGACCGACCCGTTCGACTTCGAGCAGCACCCTGATCTGGAAGATCACCAGATGAACGCTGCTCTGGAGCTGGCTGCCGTTCGGAAGTTCTGGCCCACGCTCGAACCCCTCATTGCCGAGGCGCACTCTCGAACAGGCTGGTTCGATCAATTGGCGGCCATGGCGGGATCAGGCGCCGACTTCAAGTTGACTGAGGTGGAGTATCAGCAGGCGGCATTCGAGCAATTCGCAGGGCCGGTGTTTGGTGATGTCGGCGCGACTCGCATCGTCGACTTCGAAGCGCTCGGTGTGCGTTGGGTCTTCAATTACAGCAATGACCGAGCCACTGTTCTTGCCGCAGAAGGTATCGTGGCGGCATTGCAGGTATTCCTCGCTGATATCGCGCCCCGCCATCCAGTCCTTATGGCGAGCACCGTTCGAGTAACCGTCGAGGTGGAGGCAGATGCTGACGGTGAGACCAACGAAGTCGATATCGACGATTCCGAGCCTGAGCTCATTGCCAGGGTGGTGCTGTCCCCGGAGCATCTTGACGGCGATGCACGTCAACGTGGCCTGTTTGCGACATGCTTCCAACTGCTCCACGCCGTCCATGCCCGGCCTGCAGCGGACCTTGAGGCGCTCATGGAGCCAATGTTCAAGGCGGGACTCCCGCATAAGATCGTTATCGGGCGGCCGTACGAAGAGGCGGCCGGAATTCTGGACGACCGGCACTATGCAAGGTGCGCCGCGGGAATTCGGCCGGCGTCCTCGGCTGGATTCAGGCCGGCAGCGTCGCCGTCATTGGTTGAATCGACCCGAATTGGTGCAGGCTACGACCGCAGCGAGGCAATTCAAGCAATCCGCGAGCGATACGAAGTCGTTAATGAAACGTTGCGGTATACCCTGCCTCGGCTGCTCGCAGATGAAAGCCGACTCGCGGCCGTCGTCCGGTTGCGCGAGGCGGGTTGGCTGGACTGGCAGATCTTGGTTGCCTTAGGCAATGCGGCGTGGAACTGGCGTATGTTGCAAGCTGGCATCGGGCCAGGTGTTGGTGATCGAGCAGAGGCGATGCGGCTCGCTAGGGAACCCGAGACCGCGGATTCGCCCGAGATCCCGCTGGAGGTCTTCTCCGATGACGCACTCTCCACTCACATCTTGATCCAGGCTCACGCGGTGGCACAGCGATGGAAACTTCAAGGACGGCAGGAGAAGGCCGGCGAAGAGGCCATGAGAGATCTTCTCACGCGACGGTACCGGTATGGTGAAGACGATGTCCCCCATACCGACCTCCTCGACTGCATAGACGAGGACGGGCGACTCCGTGACTTTCTTGGAACCGACGCAGGCGGAGAATAGGTTGCCGTCGTCGGACCTCGTTGCAGTCGTTGCCTGCAGTGGCGTTGCCCTTCGCCGGCACGACAGACGTCAGCGGGTAGGTCGGAGTCCCGCCGGGGCAGGGGACAGTGCGCCTGCCGAAAGCCTCGTCCGTGCAGCTCAAGCCGCATGTTGATACTCGTGAAGGACACCGTCGAGGCGGTCTCGTCGGCGTATGTCGAGGTGAGTGATTCGTCGTCGATCCGTGATCGGCGTGGGGACAGTTCGTAGGGGTGCGGCTTGCGTCATGGCTTGGTGGGCTCGGTGGGTGTTGTAGTACTGCTCGTACTGGTGCGGAGCGTGGCGTAGGTGGCGTTCGTTCCAGATCGGGGTGCGGTCGAGTAGCTCGTGGCGGCAGGACT
>NZ_JBEXUD010000062.1:0-65129 GCF_040614215.1 Dactylosporangium sp. NPDC006015 | reverse complement strand
GTCGGCGAGGATTTCGTCGATGAGGGCGGGGAACTTCCCGTCGCGGTCCCTGATCAGGTAGCGCGCCCGGCAGCTCGCGTTCTCGAGGTCCATCATGAGGTTCTTGATGGTCTGTGCCACCCAGCCTGCGGTCGGGTGCGCGGTGGTGCCGTGGATGCGGATACGGCGGTTGGCGTGCTCGATGACTGCGAGGATGTACTGGCGCTGCCCGGTCGGGGTGACGGTCTCGATGAAGTCGCAGGCGGGCAGCGTTTCGGCTTGGGAGTGCAGGAAGCCGGCCCAGGTTGTGCTGCCGCGCTGGGGCGCGGGGTCGATGCCCTCGGTCTTGAGGATCTCCCAGACGGTGGAGGGGGGACCTTGATGCCGAGGTGGCGAGTTCGCCGTGCACCCGCCGGTACCCCCCAGTTCGGGTTCTCCCTGACCAGGCGTAGGACGAGGGCGCGTATGGAGCGGACGGTGGGTGGGCGTCCGGGCCGCTTGGGTCGGCAGGTGCGCGCGTGACGTTGATGTATCAGGTCGCGGTGTCAGCGCAGGACGGTGTCCGGGCGCACTAGTAGTCGCAGCTGGCGCAAGAGGTGGCGAGGCAGGGGAGCGAGAAGGGCGGCGAGGAAGGCCCGATCCTCGGGTGCGAACTTCACTCGGTCAGCGCCGAGTTGCCGCTCCAGGACGGTGATCTGATGCTGCAGCGCCAGAATCTCGACGTCTTTGTTCCGGTCGCCCATCGGCAGTAGCCGCAGCGCGGCGAACGTGTTTGTGACAGTCAGGTATGCCAGGCGCAGCAGCACGAGAGCTCATCCTGCCGCGTTCCGTTCCGATCTTGACGGCCGGGCGACGTGTTGGCCTAGAGGAAGCGGGCGGAGCCCACCACCGGCATGGATGGCATTCTCGGCAGGCGCAGAGTTTGTAGCAGTCCTGCGACAGGAGTTCGTTCACCACCAGATCGCAGCACGGTGCTCGACCGGGTCCACAGCTGACTGCGATGCCTCAGCCACCGCGTACCGACGGTTGATGGCCGACCGCCTGCATCTGCGGTTCTGGGCGGCGGGGTTGACGTGGCCAGGCGTGGCATGGATTCTAGTTACCGGCATAGACCAGTTGGGCTCAACTGATCTCGGTTGGAGGATCCGAGGACGCGGCGCAGAGCTCAGGTGTCGTTCGGCGTCGCGACTGTCACGTTGACTGTGGGTCTACCTGGGTGATGCCTGCGACCACGCGACGAGTCCGGCTGCGCCGGCCCGGCCCGGCCAGTCGCCGGAAGACTGCTCACGGCGGCGCGAACACCGATCCCGACAGTCGGCCGCGTGTCTGTTGACCCACCGGGCCGGCGAACCTCGGGTCGGTCAGCGTTTGTGGCCTCCCGCACGGTGTCCGCCGCGTCGGCGTGCATATCGATACATGCGCTGACTCGAATTGAAAGAGTGGAGGTTCGATGCTGTTGTCGCGTTCGTTTCGTGGCTATCGCCGCGCTGGATTGTTCGCCGGATTGATCGCGCTTGCCATTGGTCTGGTGAACCCTCCTCCTGCTCGGGGCGAGGCCCGGGCTGATGATCCGTTGGATGTGGTGCGCATTCTTCCGATGCCGCAGCATGTGGAGCCTCGTCCGGGAACCGTCGTACTGCCCGGCGATGTCGATGTCGTCGCGGGCACGGCCGTGGATTCGGCGGCCGAGGAATCGCTCGTGGAGCTGCTTGGGGCGCACGGTGTCACGGCCAAGGTCGTGCGAACCGTGGACACTTCTACGTCGCGCCCGTTGATCGTCCTCGGTGGACCGGGCGAGACGTCGGCGAGCACCACGGTACTGAGTGCACTCGGGGTTGAGGGGCCGGCGGGGTTGCCTGGGGAAGGGTACGTGCTGGCGGCCGGGCGCGATCGGCACGGGCGGCCGCGGATCGTCCTCGCCGGCGTAGACGGCGCCGGCACCTTCTACGCCGTTCAGTCGCTGCGTCAGTTGCTCGTGGCGAAAGGCCCGCGGACGGCCCTCGACGGTGTGGCCGTGCGGGACTGGCCAGGATACCGGGTGCGCGGCGGCATGGAGTCGTTCTACGGACCGGTGTGGTCACAGGAGGACCGGCGCTCGCAGATCGAGTTCCTGGCCCGGCACAAGATGAACCAGTTCTTCTACGGACCGGCTGACGACCTGCGTACCGGATCGAACTGGGACTCCCTGTACGACGAGGCGGAACTGGGCCGGCTGCGGGAGATCGTGGATCTGGCGAAGGTGCGCCATGTCGACTTCGTGTACCGGATCTCGCCGGAGGCGCCCATGGCGCCCAACCGGGGGATCTGCCACGTGCGCGAAGCCGACCGGGCCAAGCTGCTGGCACGCCTGGCACAGTTGTGGGAGATCGGCGTCCGTAGCTACGTCATCGCCTGGGACGACGTGTCCGGCAACTTCGCGTGCCAGGAGGACCGGGACGCTTACAAGGGCGATCCGTCGCCGCTCGCCGTCGCCCAGGCCGAAGTCACCAACCTGGTCCAGCGCGAGTTCATCGACAAGCGTCCCGGCGTCAGCCGCCTGGTGGCCGTGCCGACCGAGTACTGGGGCATGACCCGTACCCCGTACAAGAACCGGTTCGACGAGTTGCTGAGCACCGACGTCGACCTCTACTGGACCGGGCCGGAGGTGGTCTCGGCGAGCATCACCAGAGACGACCTGCGGGCCGCGAAGGACGCCTGGCCGCGGCACCGGATCATGCTCTGGGACAACTACCCGGTCAACGACTACAGCTCCAACCGGTTGCTGCTGGGCCCGCTGGTGCACCGCGACGCCGGCATGGCCGGCGACGTCGTCGGCATCTCGTTCAACGAACTCGTCCAGCACCAGGAGGCTTCGCACATCCCCCTCGGCACGCAGGCCGACTACGCCTGGAACCCCGCAGGCTACGACCCGGAGCGGTCATGGACGCGCACGCTCCAGATCGTCGGCGGCGACGCGTACCAGCAGCTACGGCTGTTCGCGGAGAACAACCGGGCCAGCATCCTGGACAACACCGCGCGGCCGGAGCTCGCCGCACTCGTCAGCCGGCTCATCGCCGACTTCTCTGCCGGCCGGCCGGTGAACGCCCAGCTCCAGCAGCTCGACGCCGAGATGCGCCGCCTGGCGGAACTTCCCGCCACACTCCGGGCGCGGCTGGACAATCCCGCGCTGCTCAAGCAGATCGAGCCCTGGCTGGACCGCGTCGGCGTGACCGGTGAGGCGGGTCGGGCAGCCGTGGACATCCTGCGGGCGCAGGACAGGGGGGACGGCGAAGCCGCCTGGCGAGCCCGGCGGGAGCAGTCGCGCGCCCGCGGCATCCTCGACCGGACGTGGCACCAGATCAGTCCCGGTCCGGTCGACGATCTCCTCAGCTTCGCGGCCGCCCAGAGCGACGGCTACATCGGTGACCGCTGGTACGGCGACGTCGGGGCGCCCACGGGACTACCGGCTGCCGCCCAGGGGTCCTCGCTGGGCAACCTGACCGACCGGCGGGACGACACGGCCTACGTCGCGGCCGCCAAGCCGCAGAACGGCGATGCGATCACGGTTCCGATCACCAAGCCGCACCGGCTGTCGGCGGTGACCGTGGTGCAGGAGGCCACCGCTCCCGCCAGCGGTGTGATCCAGGCCCTGGTCGACGGCGGCTGGGTGGATCTCGGGCCGCTCGCCGGCGGCTTCACCAAGGTGTCGGCGGCGAACCTGCCGGCCAGCGCGGTGCGGATCCGGTGGGCGTCGGGCAGCGCGGCCCCGCGCGTCTACGAGATCGTCCCGCACTACTCCGACGTGTTCAGCGGTACCGTCTCGGTCGATCCGCCCGGGGCGCTCATCGCGCCGGGGAAGACGAAGCGGTTCCAGGTCACCTTCGAGGTGTTCGCGGATCACCGGATCAGTGGCCGGGTGACCGTGGCCGCCCCGGCCGGCTGGACCGTCGACCCGGCGACGCAGGTGTTCCGTGTCAAGCCGGATGGCCGCACGATCGTCGCGAGCGTGCCGGTGGACGTGACCGTCCCGACCGGTGCCGGGGCGGGCCGCCATCAGGTCACGGTGTCCTTCGCCGAGGACGGCCAGCCACCGGTGACCGTGTCGCTGCCGATCCTGGTCGGGGAGCAGAACTACCCGAACCTCGTGGCCGGGGCCGACCCGGCCGGCTACTGGCGGCTCGGCGACGCGGCCGGTTCCAGCACCGCGGTGGACAGCTCCGCCGGCGGGCGGAACGGGACCTACTTGGCCGGCGCCAAGCCGGGCGCCATGGGCGCGATCACCGGTGACGGGGCGGCAGACCTTTCCGCCGGCTACATCGAGGCGCCGCGGAGCCCGCGGACCAACCTCCAGGGCGCTTTCACCCTGGAGGCGTGGGTGAAGCTCGACGCGCTCGCCCCGTCGCCTGGGCAGGCGGTCATCGAGAGCTACACCGGGCCGGCGGTCAACGGGTACGCGCTGCGGGTGGCCGACGGCGTCCTGCAGGCGTGGTCGCTGGGCGCTGCCGGAAAGGGATACGGCCTGGTGACGGGTCGTACCAGGCTGACGGCGAACACGTGGCACCACGTCGCCGCCGTCTTCGACGGGTCACGGCTGACCGTGTACATCGACGGCGTGGCGGACAACAGCGTCGCGACGTCGGTGTCACCCGGCAGCGGTACGGGGAGCGTCAAGCTCGGCGGCCGCGGCGACGACGCGAACCAGCGGCTGCTCGGCGACCTCGACGAGGCGGCGATCTACGACCGTGCCCTGACCGCGGCCGAACTCGAGGCGCACTACCTCACCGGTCTTCGCTGACCCGTCCTCCGGATGCGCGTCAGCCGCCCTGCGTCGGGGGGCTGACGTGCATCTGGATGGCGTAGCGGTCGCCGCGGTAGAGCGATCGGCCGTATTCCACGACCTTCCCCATGTTGTCGACGGAGATGCGCTCGATCAGGAACGCCGGGCTGTCCTCGCCGACCTCGAGCCGCTGCGCCTCGGTGTCGGCGAGCCGGGCGATGGTGACGGTCTGCCGCGCCGATTCGAGTCGCACCCCGAAGACGCGGCTCAGGACCTCGTACAGCGAGTCGTCGCGCTCCATCACCTTCAGCAGGCTGGGGAAGCGTGCCGCGGCGAGGTTCGTGCGCTCCAGCGCCATCGGGATGCCGTCCGCCGTACGGATCCGCTCGATGTAGTGGGTTGGGTCGCCGGGGGCGATGTCGAGGTTGGCGGCGACCAGTCGGGTGGCCGGGCGGGTGCGGGCGCGGTACGACTTGGCGCCCGGCGTCATGCCGCGCATCCGCATGTCCTCGC
Organism: Dactylosporangium sp. NPDC006015; assembly: GCF_040614215.1. Taxonomy (NCBI): domain Bacteria; kingdom Bacillati; phylum Actinomycetota; class Actinomycetes; order Micromonosporales; family Micromonosporaceae; genus Dactylosporangium; species Dactylosporangium sp. NPDC006015. The sequence goes on along the minus strand of NZ_JBEXUD010000062.1, from coordinate 59,881 downwards.
TGAACGAGCGGAAGATCTCCGAGTGGGTCAGCGTGGGGTGCTGCACGAAGGTCCCACGCCCGGGGACCCGCCGGACCATTCCCCTCGACTCCAGGGCGTCGATGGAGCCCCGGACGGTCATCCGGGCGACGCCGAACCGTTCGGCGAGGACCCGCTCGGAGGGGAGCAGCGCGCCGTCCCGCGAGTTCAGGACCATGGCGGTGAGGACGTCCCTGATGTGTTCGCCCTTGCCGGCGTGGTGCTCCGCCGGCAGCGGCTCAAGGGCCCCGTCGATCGGCTCGTGTCGCGGTCTTGGCACGGACCAGCTCTCCTTCCTCAGTGAGTGAAGCCATCGTACGGGCAACCGCCCGGTCGGCGGGGGAGGCCGGCGCAACCGTTGACCGTCGGTCTATACCAGTATTAGTCTCGGCTGGTCTGCCACGTCCAGCAGGTGGGCCATGACGATCGGAGATGTGATGCCCGGAAGACGCGGTGTGTTAGGGGCGGCAGCGCTGCTCGCCTTCGCCCTTGCTGCGTGCGCGCCAGGCGGCGAGGGCGGCGGCGAGGCCGTCAACCTGAAGGTCTGGGGCTGGCGGCAGGAGGATGTCGCGGCGTACAAGAAGATCTTCCAGATCTACGAGAAGGCCCATCCGGGCCTAACCGTGGAGTACCTGCCCTACAAGAACACCGAGTACGACACGATCCTCAAGACCGGCCTCACCGACTCCAACGGCCCCGACGTGGCGCAGCTGCGCTCCTACGGACTGCTCCAGCCGCTGGTCGGCGCCGGCAGCCTGGTGCCTCTCGACGACCAGGTCGACAAGCTCGGCGGATTCCCGAAGCCAGTCCTCGACGGTGCGAGGGGCGAGAAGGACGGGCGCGTCTACGGCGTTCCGTTCGCGATCCAGACGCTGCACGTCATCTACAACAAGAAGATCTTCGCCGACAACGGCATCGCCGCCCCCACCACCTGGGCGGACATGATCGCGGGCTTCGACAAGCTCAGTAGGGCCGGCGTGACCCCGCTGGCGAACACCGTCACCGACAAGTGGATGCTGCCGATCGAGCAGGAGATCTTCGGCGCCGCCACGTACGGCGGGCCCGACTACCTCACCAGGATGCTCAGCGGCTCGGCCAAGTTCACCGACGCGCCCTGGGTGAACTCCCTCGAGACCTGGAAGAGCACCCAGAAGTACTGGCCGGCGCAGGCGTCCGGGGTGAGCTACACCGACGCGCAGGCGCTCTTCACCTCCGGGCGGGCCGCCGCGTTCCCTGGTGGCGTGTGGGAGCTCGCCGGATTCGCGAAGGCCGACCCCCAGCTCCAACTGGGCATCTTCAACGTGCCGCCGGCGCCCGGCGCGTCGGTCGACAAGACCCTCGTGCCCGGCTACGTCGACGGCTCGTTCGGCGTCTCGGCGAAGTCGCCCCACCGGGACGCGGCGCTGGACCTCGTGCGGTGGATGGCGACCCCCGAATTCGGCAAGGCACTGTCCACCGAGCTCGGTCAGATCTCCCCGGTGCCCGGCGTCGAGCCGCAGGACGAACTCCTGGCCCAGGCCCTCAAGGCGTACCAGGCGAACCCGAGCCCGTACGTCACCTACGCGTACTTCTCCAGCGGCACACCTACCGCCTGGGACCTCGCCTCCGAAGCGTTCTCCAACTACGTCCTCGGCCGAAGCAGCGCCGCCGACGCGGCCGCGCACATCCAACGAGGGGTCGATCAGTGGTTCCGACCCAAGAACTGACGGTCCCTCCTGCCCGGCGGCCACGCCGCCGGGCAGGACGGGTCTCGGCCGGGTGGATCACGACCTTCTGCCTGCCGGCGATCACGCTCTACGGCCTCTTTCTCGTCGTACCGATCGTCACCGCCTTCTACTACGGGCTGTTCCGCTGGGACGGCACCCGGCAGGGGGCGTTCGTCGGAGTCGGCAACTACCGGGAGATCCTCACTCGCTACCCGCTGAGTGACGAGATTCCCGCCGCGCTCGGGCACAACGTGCTCTTCTTCGTCGGAACCATGGCGATCCAGAACACCGTCGGGCTCGGCCTGGCGGTGCTCCTGCACCGCAACCCCTGGGGCAAGCGGCTGTTCCAGACGCTCTTCTCGCTTCCGTACCTGATCAGCCCGCTGATCGTCGGGTACATCTGGTCGTTGCTGCTGAGCCCCACCTTCGGCCCGGTCAACTTCGCGCTGAGGGCGATCGGCCTGGACGCCTGGGCGCGCCCCTGGCTCGGCGAGCCGGACCTCGCCCTGCCCGTACTGATCCTGGTCAACGCCTGGCAGTGGATCGGCGGACCGATGCTCATCTTCGGCGCCGCCCTGGCCGGTATCCCCCAGGAGTTGGAGGAGGCGGCCGCGATGGACGGCGCGTCATCGGCCCGGACGTTCTGGAGCATCCGCTTCCCGCTCCTGATGCCGGCGGTCGGCGTGATCACCGTGCTGACCTTCATCGGATGCTTCAACATCTTCGACCTCGTCTACGCGCTCGGCGGTTCCGACGGCGGACCCGGCGGCGCCATGGACGTCCTGGGCCTGCTCTACTACCGGACCGCGTTCCGGGGCGGCAGTAACGCGATCGGAGAGTCCTCGGCGTTGGCCATGCTGATCTTCGTGCTCATCTTCGGCGTCTCCCTCGCCCTGGAGCGGGCGCTGCGCCGCCGGGAGGTCCACTAGATGAGCGTCGTTCGCACCGCCCCCCGCGCGGCACGGCAGGCCGGGGACGACCACCCACCCGCGCGCGGCACCCGCCGGCGTTCGCCGCTGCACGTCGCCGGCAGCCAGGTGCTCCTGTGGGCCTACGCCGCGATCGCCTTCGGCCCGCTGCTGCTGGTGCTGATCGGATCGCTGCGACCCAACGCGGAGATCCTCCGGACACCGGTCGGCCTGCCCCGCTCGTTCGACCTGACCAACTACGCCCGCGCCTGGCAGACCGCGTCGATCTCGACGTACTTCGTCAACTCCCTGATCGTCACCTGCGCCTCGGTGGCGCTGTGCGTCACCGTGTCGGCGATGGCGGCCTACGCCCTGTCCAGGTGGAAGTTCCGGGGCCGCGCCCTGCTGGCGGCGTTCTTCCTGTCCGGGTTGATGATTCCGGCGAAACTCGGCCTGCTGCCGGTGTTCTACATGTTCCAGTCGATGGGTCTGATCGACAGCCGGATCGGGTTGGTGCTGCTCTACGCGGCGAGCGGAATCCCGTTCTCGGTCTTCGTGATCATGGGCTTCATGCGGGGATTCCCCGGTGAACTGGAGGAGGCCGCGCGGATCGACGGCGCGCACGAGGGCCGGCTGTTCGTGTCGATCGTCCTGCCCCTGATGCGGCCGGCGCTCGCGGTCGCCACGGTCTTCCAGTTCGCGCCGACCTGGAACGACTTCTTCTACCCGTTGGTGCTGCTGCGCACTGTGGACAAGTACACCGTGCCGGTCGGGCTGACCCGGTTCTTCGGCGAGTTCGCCACCGACCGCGGCACCCTGTTCGCCGGACTCGTGATCGCCGTGGTACCGCTGGCCGTGGTGTTCGCGCTCGCGACCAAGCAGATTGTCGCAGGGCTGACCGCAGGGATGTCGCGATGACAACGACGATCACCATCGACGGCGGCAAGTCGGAACTTCGGCTGCTGCTGCGTACCCCGGCGGGCCGCGCGATCGGCATCGGCCCGGGCTTCTCCTACCGTCCGGACGAGGACGGCGTCGACCGGATACTGGCCGCCGTTCGTGGCGCCGCGGCGACGATCTCCCTACCCACACAGGTGGCCGGCGTGGTCGCCGGCCTGACCGGGGTACCGGGGGAGCGCGCCGAGCGCCGGCGTCTCGCCCTCGCCCTCGAGCGGCAGTTCGGCGGCCCGGCCGTCGTCGTGGAGGACAGTGTCCTCGCGCACGCCGGCGCTCTCGGTGGTCCCGGCGTGCTGCTGTGCGTCGGTACCGGGACGACCGTGCTCGCGGTGGACTCCGACGGCGACCACGTACGGCTCGACGGATGGGGTCCGCACCTCGGTGACCGCGGCAGCGCGTACGCCATCGGGCTGGCCGGAATGCGCGCCGCGACCGCGTCGCATGACCAGGTCGGACCGACAACCGTGCTGACCGACCGCCTCGTCACGGCACTCGGCGGCATCGACCTGGCGTCACTCCAGCGCTACTACCGGGACCCCGCCATGATCTCCCGCACCGCGGCCTTCGCCCGCGACGTGCTCGACGCGGCCGCCCAGGCCGACTCGGTGGCCGGCCTGATCTGCGCCCACGCGGCGACCGATCTCGCCGACGCGGCGCAGGCGGCAGCCGTCCGGCTCGATCTCAGCCGGGCGGCCCAGCAGGTGTCCTTCAGCGGACGGCTGCTGACCCCGGGAAACGCTCTCCACCAGGCGCTGGCGGCTGAACTTGAGACCAGGGGGCTGCCCCTGGTCAGCCCCAGAGCGGAGCCGCTTGATGGTGGTCCGGCGCTGCTGAGCGGTGTCGACCCCTACGCACGCCTGCTCGCGAGCCAGGGAACCGGTGGCGACGCATGAGGGTCGGACACGGGGTGGCGCGGATCGAGGCCGTGTCCGGAGAACCCATGGGAGGCTATGCCGACCGATCCGACGGTGTCCAGAATGTGCTCGACCCGCTGGAGGTCCACGTCGTCACGTTCGCCGACGACGGCCACCGGTTCGCGCTGGTGGTCGCGGATCTGATCTGCGTCAATGTCGACGTCGTCGAGCGGATCCGGACCGCCGTGCGGGACATCGGCGTGCAGTCCTGCTGGGTCGCCGCCACCCACACCCACGCGAGCCCCGAGGCGGGCTGCAGCCCCGGCGGCGAGGCCACCCCACGGCACGTCGCCGACCGGCTTGAAGCCGCATCGCTCGCGGCCGCGCGGTCCGCCCTGGCGTCCGAACGCGCCGCCCGTCTCGGCTCCGCCCGCACACTGGTTCCCAAGCTGGCGAGTCGCCGTAACGTCGCCGACTCAGGCCCACTGGACATCCCCGTCGACACCATCGCGGTCACCGCGGGTACCGACGTGGTGGGGCTGGTCGTGATCTCTCCGGTCCACCCGACCATCCTTCCCGCTGACAACAACCATGTGAGCGCGGACCTGAACGGCGGCATCCGCCGGGCGCTGTCTGCACCAGGCAGGTGGGTGGTCGTCGCCACCGGCGCCGCCGGCGACATCAGTACTCGACACACCCGCCTGGGGCGGGGCCTGGATGAGGTGAATCGACTCGGCGCCTGGCTGGCCGGCCGGGTCGAACCGGTGCTGCCGCACGTCGGCGGGGACACCCCGACGCCGGTACGGCCACCGATCTCGCGAACCGTCACACTCGCCCCCAAGGAGCCTGCGGAACTCGACGTCGCCCTGCAACAGACGCCGCCGGGGGTCGAGGACGAACGCATCCGCTGGGTTCTGCAACAGGGGCGGCGGATCGCGGAGGAACAGGCCGCCCGCCGGCGCACCGAACCGTACGTCATCGAGGTGGAGGCGGTGGACCTCGACGGGGTTACGGTCGTGGCCGTTCCCGGCGAGCTGTTCTTGGAGCTGGGCGAAACGATCCGTTCGGCAGCGCCCGACCAGGTGGGGGACATCGTGGTCCTCGGCTATGCGAACGGTTACCTCGGCTACCTACCCGCCCGCGACACGCAACCCTGCTACGAAACCCATGTCAGTCCGGTTACCTCGGGCAGCGGCGAGATCGTCGTAGAGGCTGCCGTTGAAGCTGCCGTCGAAGCCGCCCGCGACCGTGAACATTCCAGGAGGACCAGTGCCTGAGCCTGCCTACGCCATCATCGCCCGGAACGCATTCGAACAGGTTCTGGCCGAGGAACTCGACGCCATCGAGGCCGCGGCCGGGTTGGTCACCGACGCCATCGCTGCCGGTGGCGTCCTACAGGCGTTCGGGACCGGCCACTCGCGGATCGTCACCCTCGAACTCGCGGGGCGCGCCGGTGGGCTCGCCGCCGTCAGCATGCTGGCGGTCAAGGATCTCGTGATGTTCGGCGGCGCCGACCCGGGGCCGATTCTCGACCCGACGTACGAGCGCGAATCCGGCCTCGCCGAGCGGATCTACCACCTCGCCGCACCGTCCGAGCACGACGCCTTCCTGATCGTCTCCAACTCCGGCCTCAACGCCGCCATCACCGAGATGGCGGCGCTGGCCCGCGAGCGCGCGCATCCGATCGTCGCGGTCACCTCACTCGCCCACACCCGCTCGGCCGGTGCACGGTCGACCCAGGGACCGCATCTTGCTGACCTGGCAGATGTGGTGATCGACAACCACGCACCGGCCGGCGACGCGGCACTGGAGATCATTCCTGGAGTACGGATCGGGGCGGTCTCGTCCCTCACCGGAGTCCTCATCGCGCAGTTGCTCACCGAACTGGTCTGCCGCAAGCTGCTGGATCGCGGCGTCGAGCTGCCGGTCCACGTGTCCGCGAATCTCGCTCAGGGCGATGCGCACAACCGCGCCCTTTACGAGCGCTACCGCGATCAGGTCCGCCCGATCGAACCCTGATCGCCCTGACGAAGGCTTCCAGGCGACGGGAGAGAAGGTGACCACCTCCCGTCGGCTCTTCGTCCTCCGGGTATGCGGCACCACAAGAGGTACCAGCATCCCCACAGACCGGCTGGTCCCTGAAAGGCTCGAGTTCATGCGGGGTGTTTGGAGTCGGTTCAGCCGGGGAGTCCGGGCAGCAACGACGACGGCAGCGGTGGCAGCGGCAGACTCGGCCCGGGCAGCGGCGGCACCTGCGGGGTCGGCAGGTCGGGGATGAGGGGACCGGGACCGGTCGTGGGGTCCCCGCCGCCCGATCCGGGGGTGTGGCCCGGCGTGGTGACGCCCGGCGACGGCGCCGGGGTCGAGGGGGTGACCGGCGTGGGTGGCGTCCTGGCGGGTGCGGCCGGGCCGGTCACCGTCGGCAGGGAGCGGCGGATCTCCTCGATCCGGTCTCGCAGCCGCTGCCGCGTCGCCGGGTCTTCGATCCGTTCCACGTCCGTCGCGGCGACGTCGAGCAGGCGGCGGGCGTCGTCGTAGTGTCCGGCCGCCGCCGCGTCGCCGGCCAGTGCGATCGTGTGCTCCACCGCCAGGGCTTGGGCCTGCTGCGGGTACAGCACCCGGGTGAGCGGCCAGAGTGGATTGTCCGGTCCCGAATGACGGGCGCCGAGCGCCGCGCCACCGAGGAGCACAGCGGCCGCCACGGCACCGGCGAGCATCCTCCGGACGCCGGTGCGGCGGCGGGCGGGCAGCGGCACCGGGATGCCGGACGGGAGGTCCGCGGGTAGGTCGGTGCCGAGGTCCGCCCTCCAGCCCGCCAGGAGGCCGGCGAACTCGTCGTCGTCCGGTGCCGGTTCGCCGCGGCCGAGGGCGTCGAGCAGCGCGTCGTCGGCCTGGATCTCGGCCAGGTCGACGGGCGGCTCGCCACTGCGCTCCGTCACCACGTCACCTCGCTCCGCTCGACGGCGCGGTTACGCGCCGGCCCGTTCACGCCGCCACCTCGCCCAACGTGTCGCCTGCCAGCGTACGCAGGCGGGCCAGCGCGCGGGACTGCGCGACCCGTACCGCGGGCGCGGACATGCCGACGATCGCGCCGACCTCGTCGGCCGGCAGCCCCACCGCCACCCGCAGGACGACGATCTCCCGCTGCGGCTCGGGCAGCTGGGCCAGCAGTCCGGACAGGCGCCGTGCCAGGTCGGTGCTGAGCGCCCGCTGCTCCGGGCCCGGTGCCGCGTCGGGCCGGTCAGCGAGCGTGTCGACCGGGGCCGTCCCGGCGTCGCGGACGGCGGCGCGCTGCGCGTCGGCGACCTTGTGCGCCGCGATCCCGTAGACGAAGGCGGTGAACGGCCGCCCCTGGTCACGGTACTTGGGCATCGCCCGCAGCAGCGCGAGGCACACCTCCTGCGCGATGTCGTCGGCGGTCGTGTACGCGCCGCCCACCCGCCCGAGCCTGGCCCGGCAGTAGCGGACGATGCCGGGCCGCAGCTCGGCGAGCAGCGCCGCCGTGGCGTCCGGATCGGCCCGCAGGGCGCGGTCCACGAGCTCTGGTTCGATCGTTGCCGTCATCGCGTTGGGTGCGCACCTTCGTTACCGGGGGGTTTCCGCACGGTAACCGGCGGCGGCCGATCCCACCAGCCGGACGGGTGGTCGCGAAAGAATTCCGGCCCGCGGTGTTACGCCGGGCGCCCGTGCCGCGATGTCACAGGCAACGGGTTCAGGCAGGAGGGCCGGATGGGCGTCGAGGTGCGTGTCGAGGCACTGGCGAAGTCCTTCGGTGCCCAGCCGGTGTGGTCCGACGTGAGCCTCACCCTGCCCGCCGGCGAGATCTCGGTTTTGCTCGGCCCGTCCGGTACCGGCAAATCGGTGTTCCTCAAGACGCTGGTCGGCCTGCTCAAGCCGGACCGGGGCGCGATCCGGATCGGTGAGCACGACCTGACCCGCCTCGGCGAGCGGGAGCTGTACGAGGTGCGGAAGCTGTTCGGCGTGCTGTTCCAGGACGGTGCGCTGTTCGGCTCGATGAACATCTACGACAACGTCGCGTTTCCGCTGCGGGAGCACACCCGAAAGCCGGAGCGGGAGATCCGGGCGATCGTCGCGGAGAAGCTGGAGATGGTCGGCCTCGTCGGCGCGGAGCGGAAGCTGCCCGGGGAGATCTCCGGCGGGATGCGCAAGCGCGCCGGCCTGGCCCGGGCGCTGGTCCTCGATCCGGAGATCGTCCTGTTCGACGAGCCGGACTCGGGTCTTGACCCGGTGCGCACCGCCTACCTGAACCAGCTGATCGTCGACCTCAACCAGCAGATCGACGCGACGTTCCTGATCGTCACGCACGACATCAACACGGCCCGTACGGTGCCCGACAACATCGGGCTCATCTACCACGGCCAACTGGCGATGTTCGGCCCGCGCGAGATGCTGCTGTCGAGCACCGAGCCGGTGGTTCGGCAGTTCCTCAACGCACAGCGGGTCGGGCCGATCGGCATGGCCGAGGAGAAGGACGCCGACGAACTCAAGGCCGAGGCCGACGCCGGTGCCGAGCTTCCGCCCCTGCCGCCGATCCCGCTGCAACTGCAGCCGTCGGACGGCCTGCCGCGCCGGGCGGAGCGACCGCCCGGCGAATGGTGCTTCGAGCACGGCGTCACCCCGCCGCCGGGATCCTTCCACGCCGAACCGGGGCGGGTCCGATGACCGCGCCGCTGCGCCAGTCCGGGCTGTTCTTCGCGTTCTGCCTCGACGCGCTGCGGGGGCTCGGCCGACGGCCGTTCCAGGTGCGCGAGTTCCTGCAGCAGGCCTGGTTCGTCAGTTCCGTGTCGATCCTGCCGGCGGCACTCGTCTCGGTGCCGTTCGGCGCGGTGATCGCGCTGCAGCTCGGCTCCCTGGTCCGCCAGCTCGGCGCGCAGTCGTTCACGGGCGCGGCGTCGGTGCTCGCGGTGGTTCGCGAGGCCGGCCCGATCGTCACCGCGCTCATCATCGCCGGCGCGGGCGGCTCGGCGATCTGCGCCGACCTCGGGGCGCGGAAGATCCGCGAGGAGCTGGACGCGATGGAGGTGCTGGGCATCGACCCGCTGCACCGCCTCGTCGCGCCCCGGATCGCGGCCACGATGCTGGTCGCGGTCCTGCTCAACGGCCTGGTCAGCGTGGTGGGCGTGTCCGGCGGCTACTTCTTCAACGTCGTCATGCAGGGCGGCACGCCGGGCGCCTACCTGGCCAGCTTCCAGGCGCTGGGGCAGCTGCCGGACCTGGTCGTCGGCGAGATCAAGGCGCTGTGCTTCGGCGCGGTCGCCGCGCTCGTCGCCTCGTACAAGGGCATGACGGCACGCGGCGGGCCGAAGGGCGTCGGGGACGCGGTCAACCACAGCGTGGTCATCACGTTCATGTTGCTGTTCGCGCTGAACTTCGTCATCACCGCCGTGTACTTCCAGATCGTGCCGCAGAAGGGGAGCTGACATGCCGGTCCTGCGACAGCTCGACAACCTCGGCGGGCAGCTGGCGTTCTACCTGCGGGCGTTCGCCTGGACGCCGCGGACGATCCGGCGGTACAAGCGGGAGGTCCTTCGCCTGCTCGCCGAGGTGAGCTTCGGCACCGGAGCGCTCGCCGTCGCCGGTGGCACGGTCGGCGTCATCTGCTTCCTCACCTTCTTCACCGGCACGGAGGTCGGGCTGCAGGGATACCAGGCCCTCGACCAGATCGGCAGCAGCGCCTTCACCGGGTTCATCTCCGCGTACTTCAACACCCGGGAGATCTCGCCGCTCGTCGCGGCGCTGGCCCTGTCGGCGACCGTCGGCTGCGGCTTCACCGCGCAGCTCGGCGCGATGCGCATCTCCGAAGAGGTGGACGCCCTCGAGGTGATGGCCGTGCCGTCGCTGCCGTTCCTGGTCACCACCCGGATGATCGCCGGTTTCATCGCGGTGATCCCGCTGTACGTGCTGGGCCTGCTCTCCAGCTACCTCGCCACCCGGACGATGGCGATCGTCTACTTCGGACAGTCGGCCGGCACGTACGACTACTACTTCCACCTGTTCCTCCCGCCGGAGGACGTGCTGTGGTCCTTCGGCAAGGTGCTGGTGTTCAGCGTCATCGTCGTGCTGGTGCACTGCTACTACGGCTACACCGCCAGTGGCGGCCCGGCCGGGGTGGGCGTGGCGGTCGGTCGTGCGGTACGCCTGGCGATCGTCTCGGTGAACGTCGTGGACTTCTTCCTGTCGCTGGCCATCTGGGGCGCGACCACCACGGTGCGGATCGCCGGATGAACGCGCGGCACAGATTCCTGGGCCTCGCCTTCGTGGCGCTGCTCGGCGCGGCGCTCAGCCTCGCCGTGCTGCAATACCGCAAGGCGTTCGACGACACGACCTGGGTGACGCTGCGGGCGAGCCGAACGGGCATGCAGCTGAGCCCCGGCGCGGAGGTCAAGCTGCACGGCGTGGTCGTCGGCGAGGTGCGCACCGTCTCCAGCGACGGCGCCGGCGCCCGGCTGCGGCTCGCGCTCGACCCGGCGCTCGTGCCGCAGATCCCCGCCGACGTCAGCGCCCGGCTGCTGCCCAAGACGCTGTTCGGGGAGCGGTACGTCGCGCTGGTGCCCCCCGCGCAGCAGGCCAGCCGCCCGATCCGCGACGGGGACGTGATCCCGCAGGACCGCAGCGCGAGCGGCGTCGAGCTGGAGCGCGTGCTCGACGACGCGTTGCCGCTGCTGCAGTCGATCCAGCCGGACAAGCTCGCGGCGACCCTGGGCGCGATCGCCACGGCCCTCGACGGCAAGGGCGACCAGCTCGGCGAGCAGCTGGTTTCCCTGGACGGCTATCTCGCCGCGCTGAACAAGGACATGCCGCTGATCGCCGAGGACGTGCGCAGGCTCGCCAACGTCCTGGACGTCTACGACGGCGCGATGCCGGACCTGCTTGCCATCCTGCGCGACGCGTCGGTGACCGCCAGGACCGTCACGGACCAGCGTACCCAGCTCGCCGCGTTCCTCGCCGACAGCACGGAGGCCGCCGACGTGACCCGGTTCTTCCTCGAACGCCACGGCGACCAGCTCATCCAGGTCGGTGACGTGAGCCGGCCGGTCCTGGAGCTGCTGGCCGCGTACGCGCCGGAGTACCCCTGCCTGATGCGTGGCCTGGTCGCGCTGCAGCCGCGGGTGGAGCAGGTGTTCGCCTCCGGGCGGATGCGCATCACGCTGGAGATCACCCGCGACAACGGCAGGTTCGTGCCGGGCAGGGACGAGCCGGTGTACGGCGCGAGGAACGGCCCCGACTGCCGGGGCCTGCCGGACCCGCACGTCCCCGCGCCGTCGACCCCGATCAACGACGGGTACGACTACGGTGCCGCCCGGCCCGGACCGTCGAAGCTGCCCGTCGGGCTGATCCCGGGCGCGGTCCCCGCGGCGCCGCTGCCCACCGCCGACGCAGGCACCGCCGAGGAGCGCAAGCTGCTGGAGCCGTTGCTGGGCGCGACGATGGGCGTGCCGCCCGCCGAGGTGCCGGACATCGCGGTGCTGCTGTGGGGCCCGCTGCTGCGCGGAGCGGTGGTGAACGCGCCATGAGCGGTCCGGAGCGCAGCGGAGGGGCCGCTCATCAGGGGCTCAGCTTGAAGTTCGGGCGGCCGGAGCGAAGCGGAGGGCGCATGAACCGGACTGTGCTCGCACCGCTGGTGAAGCTGACCGTCTTCGCGGCCGTGACCGTGCTGCTGACCGCCCTGCTCGCACAGACGCTGGGCGCGTTCTCGACGGGCGGCACCCGCTACCGGGCCCGCTTCACCGACGTCACCGGGCTCCTCGTCGGCGACGACGTGCGCATCTCCGGCGTGAAGGTGGGCGAGGTCCGCGACATCAAGGTCGCCGGCAACACCGTCGCGGAGATCGCCTTCACCGTGGCCGACGACATCCCGCTGACGACGAGCGTCCGGGCGAAGATCCGGTACCGCAACCTGGTCGGCCAGCGGTACGTGGCGCTGAGCGAGGGACCGGGCGACGGCGTGCCGTTGCGGCCGTCCCAGGTCATCCCCGAGTCGCAGACGACCCCGGCGCTGGACCTGACCGTGCTGTTCAACGGCTTCCGGCCGCTGTTCACCGCGCTGACCCCGCAGGCAGTCAACCAACTCGCCTTCGAGATCATCCAGGTCCTGCAGGGCGAGGGCGGCACGATGGCGAGCCTGCTGCGGCGGACCGCATCGCTGACCAACACGCTCGCCGACCGCGACGCGGTGATCGGCCGGGTCGTCACCAACCTCAACGCGGTACTGTCCACACTGGACGACCACAGCGGCGACCTCGACGTGACGATCAGCCAGCTGCAGCAGTTCGTGTCGGGGCTCGCGGCCGACCGGCTGGCGATCGGCGACGCCCTGGTGAACCTCGGCCAGCTGACCGGGGCGACCGCCTCGCTGCTCGGTGACGCGCGGCCGGCGATCGCCGCCGACGTGAACGCGCTCGGCACGCTGTCGGGCACGCTCAACGACAACGCCGCGGTCATCGACCGGACGCTCGGCGGGCTGCCGCAGCGGTACACCGCATTGACCCGCGTCGCGTCCTACGGCTCGTGGTTCAACTTCTTCCTCTGCGACTTCGACGGCAACGTGAGCGTGGCCGGGGGCGGCGACCTCAACCCCGCCACCTTCAGCTCCCAGGCGGCGCGGTGCCGGCAACCGGGAGGTGGCGCGTGAAACCGTTCCGGGAACGCAATCCGGTCGTGGTCGGCGCGGTCAGCCTGGCCGTCCTGGCGGCGCTGATGCTCGGCGCGTTCCAGCTCGACGCGCTCGCCGCGCTGACCGCTCAGGGTTCGTACCGCGCGGCGTTCCGCGACGCCAGCGGGCTGGCCCCCGGCAACGAGGTCCGCGTCGCCGGGGTCCGCGTCGGCAAGGTCACCGGCGTCGACCTGGCGCAGGGCAACACCGGACCGTACGTGCGTGTGCGGTTCCGGTTGGAGGACCACGACGTGCGGCTGGGCACCCGCACCGGCGCGACGATCCGGATCAAGACCGTGCTGGGCCAGAAGTACCTGGCGCTCGCGCCCGACGGGCCGGGCCGGCTCGCCGACGACGCCGAGATCCCGCTGGAGCGCACCGCCGGGCCGTTCGACGTGGTCCAGGCGGTGACCGGCCTGGCCGACACGCTCGACTCGATCGACACCACCCAGCTGGCGAACGCGTTCACCACGCTGGCGCAGACATTCGCCGACACCCCGGCGAGTGTGCAGCTGTCGCTGGACGGGCTGTCGCGGCTGTCCAAGACGGTCGGCGACCGCGACGCCGAGCTGCGCGAGCTGCTCGCCCGCGCGCACAACGTCACCGGGGTGCTCGCCGCGCGCGACGAGGAGTTCCGCGAGCTCGTCACCGACGGCAACGCGTTGCTGGCCGAGGTCAGCCGCCGCAAGGACGCCATCCACGACCTGCTGGTCGGCACCAACGCGCTCGCGACGCAGCTGTCCGGCCTGATCGCCGACAACCGGCAGCAGCTGGAGCCGGCCCTGCGGCAGCTGCGCGGCGTGGTGGCCACGTTGCAACGCAACCGCGACAACCTCGAGCAGACCATCCAGAGGATGGGGCCGTTCGTCGACGCGTTCGCGAACGTGGTCGGCAACGGCCGCTGGTTCGACTCGTACGTCAGCGGGCTGCTCCAGCCGTACCAGCCGACGACGGGAGGGCGCTGAGATGCGCAGGCGTCGTCTCATAGCGGCGGGTGTGGTGCTCGCCGTCGCCGCGGCAGCAGCCGTCGTGTTCCTGGGCGGGCGGCCGCAACGGCGTCTCGTCGCGCATTTCAGCCGCACGGTCGGCATCCACGAGGGCTCGTCGGTCCGGGTGCTCGGAGTGGACATCGGCGAGGTGGTCTCGGTGACTCCCCAGGGTCGCACCGTCCGCGTGGAGATGCGGTACGACGCCGACCGGCGGATCCCGGCCGGCGCCCAGGCGCTGATCATCCCGCCCAGCGTCGTCAGCGACCGGTACGTGCAGCTCACCCCCGCGTACAACGGTGGCGCGACCCTGGGCGACGGCGCCGACGTGCCGGTGGAGCGCACGGCCGCGCCGATGGAGATCGACGACATCTACCGCGCGCTCGACGACTTCAACCGGGCGCTCGGGCCGGGCGGCGCCAACGCCGACGGCGCGCTCAAGGACCTCGTCGCCGCCGGGCGGGCGAATCTCGAGGGCAACGGCGACAACCTGCACGCCACGCTCGACGGGCTCGGCCGCGCACTGTCCACTGTGGCCGACGGGCGGCAGGACCTCTTCGGCACGGTCGTCAACCTCCAGCTGTTCACCACCGCACTCGCTGAGAGCGACCAGCAGGTGCGGGCGTTCAACCAGCAGCTCGCCGCGGTGGCCGGGCAGCTCGCCGGCGAGCGCGACGAGCTGGCCGCCGCCCTGCGCAGCCTCGCGACGGCGCTCGGCGACGTCACCACGTTCATCCGGGAGAACCGCGACGCGCTGAAGTCCGATGTGGACGCCCTGGCCGACGTGACGGGCATCCTGGTACGGCAGCAGAAGGCGATCATCGAGATCCTCGACGTCACCCCGCTGGCCTTGTCGAACCTCAACCTGGCCTACAACGCCACGTCGGGGACGCTCGACACGCGGGACAACGCGCTCGGGCCCTACGACCCGGCGAGCTACGTGTGCTCGGTCATGGTCGACCTCGTGCCGACGGAACAGATCCCCAAGGAGTGCTTCGCGCTCGCCCAGACCCTCAACGCCCGGGGGCTGCCGCTGACCGACCAGCTGCGCAAGCTTCTCGGGCTGCCGGCCGCCGCGCCGCCCGCCGCGAACGGCGCCGCGGCGCCCGCCCAGCCGGCCGCGCCCGGACTGCCGGCACCACCTGGACTGCCCGAGCTGCCCGGTGTCACGCGGGATCTCACCGTCGGTGGCATCCTGGGAGGCACGCCGTGAAGCGCGCCGGACGGCACCTGGCCGCAATGCTCGCCGGCACGCTCCTCGTGGGTGGCTGCGGGCTGCCCGACGTCGCCGGGCTCCCGCTGCCGGGCGGGGCGCCCAGCGGCGACGGGTACCACGTGACGGCCGAGTTCGCCGACGTCCTCGACCTGGTGCCGCAGGCCGCGGTGAAGGTCGACGACGTGACCGTCGGCAGCGTGGAGAAGATCTCGCTGTCCGGCTGGACGGCCCGCGTCCGGCTGCGGATCGCCCGGGACGTGCGGCTGCCCGCGAACGCGACCGCGGCCGTGCGCCAGACCAGCCTGCTCGGCGAGAAGTACGTGGCGCTCGACCCGCCGGCGACCGAGCCGCCGCGCGGCCGGTTGACCGACGGCGCGGTCGTGCCGCTGGCCCGGACCCGGCGGGCGGCCGAGGTCGAGGAGGTACTCGCCGCGCTGGGCATGCTGCTCAACGGCGGCGGCCTGGCGCAGCTCAAGACGATCAACGAGGAACTGGCCAAGGCTCTCGACGGGCGCGAGCCGGAGGCGAAGGACGCGCTGCACCAGCTCGACACCTTCGTCGGCGGCCTGGACCAGCAGAAGGCCGACATCGTGCGCGCGGTCGACTCGCTCGACCGCCTGACCGGGCAGCTGTCCCGGCAGCGGGACGTCATCGGCACGGCGCTGGGCTCCCTCGCCCCGGGCCTGACCGTCCTCGAGGACCAGCGGGAGCAGCTCACCCTCGCGCTGACCGCCCTGGGTGAGCTGGGCCGGGTCGGCACCCAGGTGGTCGACCAGAGCCGCGACGACACGCTGGCGTCCCTGCGCGCGGTCCAGCCGATCCTCGAACAGCTGGTGAAGGCGGGCGACGCGCTGCCGAAGTCCCTGGACTTCATGCTGACGTTCCCCTTCCCGCCCAACATCACCGGCGCGATCGTCGGGGACTTCGTCAACCTCGGCGCGACCGCGGACCTCGACGCCCCGACGATCCTTTCGAACCTGCTCGTCGCGACCGCGCCGGCCGGTCCGGCGCCCGCGGCGACCGGCGGCGCACAACCGGGGAAGTCCAACCCGGGGACGGGTGGGAAGAGCCCGACGAAGCCGCCCGTCACCACGCCGCCGCTGCCCGGCGTGCTGCCGCTGCCGTGCCTGCCGGTCGGCGGGGTGCTGCCGCCCGGTTGGCAGCCCCCGTCCGGCTGCGACCTGCCGAAGGGCTGCACCCTGCTGCCGCCCGGCAGCGTCGCACCGCCCGGCAGCCTGCTCCCGCCCGGCGGCATCGTGCCGCCCGGCACCGTCTTCCCGCCCGGAACGGTGCTGCCGCCCGGCACCGCACTGTCGCCCGGCTGCCTGCTGCCACCCGCGACCGGCGCCGTCACCGGGCGGCAGGGCGGGCTGCCCGACGTTCTCGGAGGAGGGCTGCTGCCATGATCCGACGCTCCGCCAAGCTGCAGGTCCTGGCGTTTCTCGTGGTCGGGCTGGTCGGCGTCGGCTATGTCGGCGTCACGTATGTAGGGCTCGGCGACCGGCTCCTCGGCCGCGGGTACGTCGTCCACGCCGACTTCGCCGAGGCGGGCGGCCTCTTCGCCAACGCGCCGGTCACCTACCGCGGTGTGCCGGTCGGCCGGGTCGAGGCCGTCACGCTGCACGACGGCGGCGCCCGGGCACGGCTGCGGCTGGACGACGGCGTCCGGGTCGCGAGCGACACCCGGGCCGTCGTCGGACAGCGCTCCGCCGTCGGCGAGCAGTTCCTGGACCTGCGCCCGGACACCGACGCCGGCCCGTACCTCCGGGACGGCTCGGTCATCCCGCGCAGCCGCACCGGCGTCCCACTGACCCCCGAGACGCTGCTGGCCAACCTCGACGCGCTCGTGCGCTCCGTCGACCCGGCCGCCCTGTCCGTCGTCATCGACGAGCTCGGCACCGCCTTCGAGGGCAACGAGCAGGCGCTGCGCCGCATCCTCGACGCCGGCGACCTGATCCTGCGGGAGGCGTCGGCGAACCTGCCGCAGACGCTCACCCTGCTGCGCGACGGCCGCACCGTGCTCACCACCCAGGAGGAGTCCTCGGCGGCGATCCGGCAATGGGCGAGCGGACTGGCGCAGATCGCCGCGACACTGCGCTCGTCCGACCCCGACCTGCGGCGGCTCATCACCGACGCGCCACCCGCCGCCCGAGAACTCGTGACGCTGCTGGACGCGCTCGACCCCACGATCGGCACGCTGCTGGGCAACCTCGTGTCGGTCAACGGCGTCGCGGCGCGCCGCCTGCCCGGCATCGAGCAGATCCTCGTCGTGTACCCGATGACGGTCGCCGGCGGCTTCACCGTCACGCCCGGGGACGGCACCGCCCACCTCGGCCTGGTGCTCAACGTCGACGACCCACCGCCCTGTAAGTACGGGCAGGGCACCCGCTGCGGCGCCGCCGACCAGGCCCGGGGCTCGAGCGTCCGGGGCACGAACAACGCACCGCGCCCGGGCGGCAGCGACCCGCCACCGCCCGGCCCATCGGGCGGGACCGGCGGGTACGACCCGGCGTCCGGGGTGGCGTTGGGCACGGACGGCCACCCGCTGCTGTTCGGCACGACCGGCGGGCAGTACGGACTCGCCGGGGACCAGTCCTGGAAACAGCTCCTGCTCGCCGGGCTCGCCCCGTAGCGCACCTTCGGATGGAGGCAGTTGTGTCCGCACCTGAGCACCGAACGCTGAAGCTCGTGCAGGGCGGCGCGGCCGGGACCGAGCTCCCGCCGCGCAGTGTCCGGCGCCGCACGGCCACCCGCCGCACGCGGCGGCAGCGTGACCCGATCACCGCGGTCCTGCGACAGCTCGGCGAGGAGCCCGTCCTGCCCGACGACGCCCCGGCCCCACCGGACGCGACCGAGTCCACGACCGAGGCCACGACCGAGTCCACGACGGAGCAGAAGCGCGCACCGGAACCGGGTAAGCGGGTCAGGCCGCGACCGCACCGCCGCACGGTGCAGCGTCGCGAGCCGGCCCCGCGCAGCCGGCTCCGGTTCTCCCGGCCCGCGCTCAGCACCGTCGTCTTGGTGGTCGTCATGTGCGTGGCCCTCACCGGGGCGGGCGTCTTCGGCAGCCGCTGGTACGGCGACCGGATGCTCGACCGCGCCCACCAGCAGGCACTCGCCGCGGCGAAACAGACGACCGTCAACTTCGTCTCGGTCAGCGCCGCCAGCGTCGACCGCGACCTGCAGCGGATCGTCGCCGGCGCCACCGGCGACTTCCGCGACGAGTTCACCCGCGGTCAGACGCAGGTGCGGGCCGCGATCGTGGAGAACAACGTCGAGTCGCGCGGGACGGTGCTGCGCGCAGCACTGGTCTCCGGCGACCGCAGCGCGGCCGTCGTGCTGGTCGCCGTCGACGCGACCGTCCGCAACGCCAAGTCGCCGGAAGGGCGCGCCTCGCACTTCCGCATCCAGCTCGACGTCGCCCACGACCGCGGATCGGGCCGCTGGCTCGTGTCCCGGCTGCAGTTCGTCGGCTGAAGCAGGAGGTCCGTCATGCCGAGGTTTCCGAAGGGGTACCGCAAGGGCGTCGTCGCGCTCGCCCTTGCCATCGCGCTGGGTCTGGGTTTCGCCGGCGCGGGCTGGTACGAGCACCAGCAGGCGCACCAGCGGGACGTGGCGGCCCGCCAGTCGCTCACCGCCGCAACCGCCGCCGCGCAGGCGATCTTCTCGTACGACTACCGCAGCTTCGACACCAGCGTCGCGAACGCGCGGACGTTTGTGACCGGCCAATTCGCCGACGAGTACGGCCGGACGACCGCCGCACTCAAACCCAACGCGGTGTCGGAACAGGCAATCGTCCGCGCGGCCGTGTCCGCCTCCGGCGTCGTCAGCGCCGGCCCGGAACGCGTCGAGTTGTTGCTCTACCTCAACCAGTACCGTCGCAACACGAACATCACGGGTGAGAAGGTCGACCAGAACCGCGTGGTGCTCACCATGGTGCCCGTCGACGGGGCGTGGAAGGTCTCGAACGCCGTCGCCATCTGAGCGCCCAGCGCAGATCGTCGATGTTGTCCTCCACAACCACGTAGCGGTCGCCGGACGGGACAGCTGCCACGACCCGCCGCCCTAAGATCATCGATGCGCACCGCCGCGGCGCGGGCAGCGGTGCGCCGGGCATCGCGGGCGGAAGGCTCCAACCGGGAAGAGGGGCCGCAGCGTTTGTGTCCGTGTGCTATCCGTATGTGCACACGGATCGGGGGATGCGAATGCAAGCTGGCGAGCTGACGTCTGCGCTGCTGGGTGCCGCCACATGGTCGGATGCCATGGTGGAGGCCGCGGGCATACCGGTTGTCGACGTGCCGTTCGTTTCCGTCGGTGGGGGCATCGGGTCGTTCGTGACCGTCGACTACCTGCGGGTCGCGGGGGTGCCGGTGTCGGATATCCGCGTCCTGTCCAACATCGACCATCCCTGGCAGACCTACCAGTACCTGACCCGGGTGTCACAGATCCCGGAGCGGGAGCGGATCCGGTCCGACTCGTCGTCGCGGCCCGACAACATCTGGGGTTTCCCGTCGTACGCGCTGAGCGAGGCCTGGCGGGACCGCACGCTGCGGCCGCTGGTGCACGTCCTCGGTGAGCCGCTGTTCGCGGACTACTGGACCCCGCGGGCCGGGGACGTGTTTGCCGGAATGCGGCGGGAGTCGGCGCGGATCGGGTACGAGCAGATGCGCGTCACCGGAGTCGTCCGGCTGGTCCGGCGGCGCGACCAGGGCGGCTACTTCACGATCCTCACCCCGCCGGCGGGCAGCGGACCCACGAAGCGGGTCGCCTACCGGTCCCGGTTCGTGCATCTCGCCGTCGGGTATCCGGGGCTGCGGTTCCTGCCGGACCTGCAGGCGTACCGGGAGCAGCACAACGACTTCGAGCGCGTCGTCAATGCGTACGAGCCGCACGAGCACGTGTACGAATTCCTCAAGACCCGGCCGGGCACGGTCCTCGTGCGCGGCGGCGGGATCGTCGCGTCGCGGGTGCTGCAGCGGCTGATGGACGACCGGGAGCGGCACGGGCTGCAGACCACGGTCGTGCACCTGTTCCGCACGTTCGTGACCGGCGCACACGGCCCGCACCTGTGGGCGCGCCGCAAGGGCGGCGACGGCTTCGCGTACCAGGGATTCAACTATCCGAAGTCGGTGTGGGGCGGGCAGCTGAAGGCGCGGATGCGGCGTCTCGACGGGGACGAACGCGCCGCGCTGTACCGCGAGATGGGCGGCACGAACACGCCGAAACGCCGCCGCTGGCAGCAGCAGATGCGCAAGGGCCGGGTCGAGGGCTGGTACCGCGCGTCGCAGGGCACGGTCCAGAAGGTGTGGCCGGACACCGACGGCACGCTCGTCAGTCTGGTCGACGGCGACGCCGGCAGCCGGGAGATCCGCGCCGACTACATCATCGACTGCACCGGCCTGGAGGCCGACATCGCCGAGCACCGGGTCCTCGCCGACCTGCTGGAGCACGGCGGCGCCGGCCGTAACCCGCTCGGCCGCCTCGAGGTCGAGCGGCACTTCGAGGTGAAGGGCACCGCGAGCGGCGACGGCGCGCTGTACGCGTCCGGCGCGACCACGCTCGGCGGCTACTTCCCCGGCGTGGACACGTTCCTGGGCCTGCAGGTCGCCGCCCAGGAGATCGCCGACGACCTGGCCCGCCGCGGCTGGTGCCGGCGGATCGGCCCGGTCCGTTCCACGGCGCAATGGGTGCGCTGGGCGCTCGGACGACCGGTCTGAAGGGGACGGAGACAACTGATGGTGCCGATTCTGCTGGGTCGTATCCAGACCCGGATCTTCCTGCTCGCGATCGTGGGTTCGGCGGTGACCGCCCTGCTCACCCCGGTGCTGCCGGGCGACGGCGCACTCGCGGACCGCTACCGCGCGACGTTCGTCGTGCTCGCCGCCGTCGCCGTCCTCGGCATCGGCTGGGAACTGCTCTATCACCTGATCATGCAGTTCCGCTGGGAGAAGGACTGGCCGTCGTTGTTCGGCCTGTTGTCGGGTGTACCGGAGGCGATCGTGCTCTGGCTGCTGCTGGACGCGGAGCTGGTCCCCGGGATCGCGGCGGTGCCTCCGCTCGCGGCGTTCGTCGTGCATTTCACCGTGGTCTGGGTCGCCGTGTGGCTGGCCGCGAACGGGCCGATGCGGGTGCCGTTCCTGCGCTGGCGCTTCCGCGGTGGGCGGCTCACGTGAGCGCGCCGATGGTGCAACCGTTGCCGGGCAACGGTCTGGTGGCCAGGGCCGGTGACCTGTTCGTCGTGTGCGAGCCGGCCGGCTGCGAGGAACTGCTGGCACTGCTCGACCGGGTGGCGGCCGACGGCGGCGACGGCGCCGACCTGGCCCGGCACACCGCGGAGCTGCTGCCGGCCGGCGAGCTCAGCTGCGCCGTGGGCGGGGTGACCGGCGACGGCGGTGTCGCGGTGTTCGTCTGCGGGCACGGCGTGGCCGAGCTGGCCGGCCCGCACGAGGAGGTCCGGCTGTCCGGTCCCGTGTCGCAGCAGCGGCAGGTCGCCGGTCCGGTCTCGCGGCTGCGCCTGGCGCTACCCGGTGCGGGTGCCGCGCATCCGTACGCCCGCCTCGGCGCCGGAGTGGTCACCGGTGCGGGTCTCACGGCCCGGTTCGCGCGGCCGCAACCGGCTCCGCCGCCGGCCCGAGCTGAGGACAAGGGTGCGCCGTTCCAGTCGGTACTGCTGCTGCCCGGGCAACCCGTGCCGCCGCCAGACGACGTGCCGGTGGTCGACACCGTCGCCCTGATCGAGGGCGTGGACTGCAAGAACGGCCACTTCAACGATCCCGGGCTGCGGTTCTGCCAGCGGTGCGGGATCGGGATGCTGCAGGTGACGCACGTGACCCGGCTCGGGCCGCGGCCGCCGCTGGGCGTGCTGCTGCTGGACAACGGGATGACGCTGCGGGTCGACACCGACTACGTCGTCGGCCGCGAACCCGCGCAGGACCCCGACGTGCTCGCCGGGCGGGCGCGCCCGCTGCGCATCGCCGACTCGCACGGCGGAATCTCCCGCCGGCACCTGCGGGTCAAGCTCGCCGGGTGGGAGGTGCGGGTCGTCGACCTCGGCTCCGCCAACGGCACCTACCTGCAGGCACCCGGCGAGGCGGAGGCGCACCGCGTGCCACCCGGCGACTCGACGGTGCTGCGGCCCGGCTCGAAGGTCCTCTTCGGACGCCGCTGGCTGCGGTACGAGTCGCACCGCAATCCGTGAAGCCCGTGAATCCCATGACCTGGAACCTAGAGGGGAGCGCCGCGCAGATGCACGGCATAGCCGACTACGAGTTCGTCCGGCCGCTGGGCTCCGGCAACAACGGGCAGTTCTTCCTTGCCCGGCGCCCGCAGCGGCTGCCGGTCGACGTCGAGTATGTCGCCGTCAAGGTGCTGTCGGCCGAGTCCACCGACACCGCGTTCCGGCGCGCGGTACGGGAGCTGACCGCGTTCAGCACCGTGCAGTCCCCACACCTGGTCGCGCCGTTCGACGCCGGCCAGCAGGACGGCAACTTCTACTATTCGATGGAGTACTTCCCGGCCGGTTCGCTGGCCGCGCCCGCGCAGCCGGTGACGACCGCCGAGGCGCTGCGGGCCGTCGCCGACGCCGCCCGGGCGGCCGCCGCCCTGCACGCGGCCGGCATCGTGCACCGCGACCTGAAACCCGGCAACGTGCTGCTGCACCCGCAGGGCGGCAAGCTGTCCGACCTCGGGCTGGCGCAGGTCTTCGCCGAGGGCGTCACCATCACCGGGATGGGGCCGCTCGACTCGGTCGAGTACATCGACCCGGCCGTCCTCATGGGCGGTCGCAGCGTGCCGGCCACCGACGTGTGGTCGCTCGGCGTCATGCTGCACCGGGTCGTGGCCGGCACCGGTGTGCACGGCGACCTGCCCGCCGGCGACGGCCTGCTCGCGCTGCGGCGGGTCCTGTCGGTGCCGCCGCAGCTCAGCGACCGGCTCCCCGGGCCCGTCGCCGCCCTCGTCCGCGACTGCCTCGCCCCGGCGGGGGAGCGCCCGTCCGCGGCCACGGTCGCCACCCGGATCGACGGGCTGGCATGACCGCGCACGCCGTCGGGCAGCTGCTGCTCGGGCTCGCCGCCATCATTCTGCTGGCCCGTCTCCTGGGGGCGATCGCCCGCAAGCTCGGGCAACCGGCCGTCATCGGCGAGATCCTCGCCGGGGTGCTGATCGGGCCGTCCCTGTTCGGCACCACCGTCAGCGACCTGCTGTTCCCGATGGACATCCGCGGCGCCCTGGCCGGGCTCGCCAACGTCGGCCTGGTGCTGTTCATGTTCATCGTCGGCTATGAGGTCGACCTCGCCGCGGTCCGCGGCCGCCGGCGGGCCGCCGTGTCGGTGTCCATCGGCTCGGTCGTGCTGCCGCTCGGCATGGGCATCCTGCTGGCGCTATGGCTGGCCGGCCACCACGGCGTCACGGACGTGGCGCCCTTCGCCCTGTTCATCGGCGCGGCGATGTCGGTGACCGCGTTCCCGGTGCTGGCCCGCATCCTCACCGACCGGGACATGCTGCGCACCGAGGTCGGCGGGCTCGCCCTCGCCAGCGGCGCGGTCGACGACATCATTGCCTGGACACTGCTGGCCGGCGTCGTCGCGTTCGGCGCCGGCGGCGGTGACGTGCCGTGGCAGATCCTGCTCGCCGTGCCGTATGCGCTGGTGATGTTCCTCGTCGTCCGGCCGTTGCTGCGCCGGCTGCTGACCGCCCGCGACCGGGCCGGCCGGCTCACCCCGGACATCCTCGGCATCATGCTCGCCGGCCTGCTGCTGTCGTGCTGGGCCACCGAGGCGATCGGCGTGCACGCCATCTTCGGCGCGTTCGTGTTCGGTGCGGTCATGCCCCGCGCCGGTGGCGAGCAGCTGCGGCACGAGACCCTCGAACGGCTCGAACAGGTCAGCGTCCTGCTCCTGCTGCCGGTCTTCTTCGTCATCGCCGGGCTGCGCGTCGATCTGTCCACTGTGGGCGCGACCGGCCTGACCGACCTCGCGCTGATCCTGGCCGTGGCGATCACCGGGAAGTTCGCCGGCGCGTACCTCGGCGCCCGGCTGAACCGGATCGCGCCCCGCCGGGCCGGGGCGCTGGCCACGTTGATGAACACCCGCGGCCTCACCGAGATCGTCATCCTCACGGTCGGGCTGCAGCTGGGCATTCTCGACGAGTCGCTGTTCTCGCTGATGGTCGTGATGGCTCTGGTCACGACCGCGATGGCCGGTCCGCTGCTCGCGGTCATCTACCCGAAGACGGCCGTGGAACGCGACGCCGCGGAGCTGCAGCGGGCCGCGCTCGGCGGCGCCGGCGCCTACCGCGTGCTCGCGCTCGTGCCCGCGGGCGCGGCGGCGGCACCGCTGGTCTCGCTCGCCACCGACATCGCCGCCCGCCGTGACCCGGCCGAGGTCGTCCTGAGCCGGGTCCTGCCATACGCGCAGGCCCGGGTCGAGGTCGGCACCGGCCTGTCCGGTGATCTGCTCGCGATGACGTCGTCCATGGCCGAGCTCGCCGATCTGGCTGCACCGGTGCGGCAGCGGGGACCGGCGGCGCCCGTGCTCGCCCGGTTCAGTGCCGACCCGGCCGCGGAGATCCTCACCCAGGTCGGTACCGCCGAGCCCGACGTCCTGGTCGTCGATGCCGGCCAGGACGGTTACCAGGCGCTGCTTGACGCCGCCGGACCGACCCTGGTCACCGTGGTGACGGAGCCGCCGCAGCCGTGGAGCGCGGTGCTCGTGCGGGCCGGTGGCGGTTCCGGTGGTTCCGGCGTTTCCGACGGCGAGGCGGCTCTGCGCGTCGGTGCCGAACTCGCCGCCGCGCACGGCGTCGAGCTGATCGCGGACACCGGCGGCAAGCCGTCCCGCCGCATCGCGGCCGTCATCGAGGAGCTCGGCGCCCGCACCGCGCCGATGCCGGACCCGGCATCGGCGCTGGTCATCACCGCCGGTGATACGGGGACGGCGCATCTGCGGGTACAGGGTCGCCGGGAGCCCTCCGCAAAGCGCAGAATCACGTCGACCACAACGCCGACACCCGCGGGAGCACCACAGCGATGACGGGCAACCAGGCACCACCACCGGGATCGCCGCTCCGTCCGGGCGATCCCCGGCAACTGGGCAGGTACGCGGTGATCGGCCGCCTCGGCGAGGGCGGCATGGGCACCGTGTACCTCGCCCAGGCACCCGACGGCCTCCTGGTCGCGATCAAGGTGGTCCGCACCGACCTCGCCGACGACGAGGAGTTCCGCCGCAGGTTCCGCAGCGAGGTCGACCGCGCCCGGCAGGTGCCGCCGTTCTGCACCGCCGAGGTCCTCGACGCCGACCCCGACCACGAGATGCCGTACTTCGTCGTCGAGTACGTCGACGGGCCGAGCCTCGCCACCGTCGTACGGGACAAGGGCCCGCTGTCCCAGTCGAACCTGCACGGACTCGCGATCGGGGTCGCGACCGCGCTCACCGCGATCCACGGCGCGGGCGTCATCCACCGCGACCTCAAGCCCAACAACGTGCTGCTCGCCGCCGGCAGCCCGAAGGTCATCGACTTCGGTATCGCGCACTCGGTCCAGGGCACCAGCGGGCACACCCGCACCGACCAGATCGTCGGCACCATCTCCTACATGGCGCCGGAGCGGTTCGGGTCGGCGGGGGCCGGCAGCGCGCCCGTCACCCCGGCGGCGGACATCTTCTCGTGGGGCGCCGTCATCGCGTACGCGGGCACGGGCCGGACCCCGTTCGGCTCGGACGCCGCACCGGTGGTCGCCGCGCGCATCCTCACCTCGCCGCCCGACCTCACCGGGCTGTCCGGGATGCTGCGCGGGCTGGTCGAGCAGGCCCTGGCCAAGGACCCGGCCGATCGGCCGACGGCCCGCGAGCTGCTGGAGCAGCTGCTCGGCCCGGGACCGGCACGCTCACCCGACCTGGCAGCGGCGCTGGCCCGCCAGCCGGACCTGCTCGTCGCCGCCGAGGAGGCCCAGGCAACCGGCCGGACCGCCGCCGTCGTCCTCGGCGCGAACGAAACCACGCGGATCGCGCCGCCGCCCGGTTCGCAGAAGGCCGACGTTGCGATTTCGGCGTCGCCGGTACCGGCAACATCGGCGCCTACGACATCGGCGCCTACGACATCGGCGCCTACGACATCGGCACCTGCGACATCGGCGCTTTTGACGTCGGCGCCGCCGAACCGGGGCCGCCGGTGGGGCCGGGCCGCGCTCGTCGTGGTCGCGGTCGCCGCGCTGGTCACGTCGCTCACCATCGTCGGCATCGCGTCCGGGGCGATCGACCTGCCCAGCAGTTCCGCCGGCCGGTCGCCGGCACCGAGCACGGTGGCCCAGACCGCGTCTCCCACCGCCGACCCCCTCGGCCCGGTGGTCATCGCCGACCCGCTCAGCGTCGAGAAACTGTGGCACCCCAAGGACGACAAGCCCAACAACGCCTCCTGCACCTTCGCGGGCGCGCTCATCGTCACCCGGAGCACCGGCGGCTCCTACCGCTGCCTCGGCCCCCAGGACGTCATCGCCGACTTCACCGCCACCGTCGACGTGAAGCTCCGCGACGAGGGCAGCTGCGCCGCGGTCTGGTTCCGCTTCGACGGCTCCGGCTACGCGCTGCGCATCTGCGCCGACGCGTACTCGCTGGTGGCCCACGGCGCCACGGGCGCGGCCGCGATCAAGGAGCTCGGCCGGTTTCCGCTCACCACCCCGATCGCCTACGGCTGGGCGACCACGGTCGGCATCGCCGCCGCCGGGACGAACCTCACCTTCACCCGGGACGGCCGGCCCGTCGGCAGCCTGACCGACAACATGTTCAAGCAGGGCCGCGTCGTCCTCGGCATCTTCCAGGAGTCAAAGCCCGAAACCCCGCCGCCGTACTCCGTGCTGTTCTCCAACATCGAGATCCGCAAGCCGGCCGGCTGACCCTGCACGACGTGGCCTTCGGGTCCCGGCCGGTGTGCATGCCAGGTTGTGATCCTCATGGGACGGACCGAGTGCCGAGGTTCCGTTGGCCGGTGACTACGCCCTCGAGCCGCCGGCGATCAACCTGAGCGGAAGAGGGTCCGTCAATCGTGTTGGTCGTGGCCGGTGTCAGGTGACGCGTCGAGGGCGATGAGGCGGGCACCTACGTCGTCGGCATCCGGGGAGCCGAGGCGGGTGTGCAGGGCCAGAGCGTGTTCATAGTGGTGCCGGGCGCGGACGAGGTCGCCGAGCATGTGGTGGGCGCGGCCGGCACCGGTGTGGGCGCGGGCCTGCTGATCGGGGATGACGCTGGTGCTCAGGGCGGTGGTGTGGTGGGTCAGCGCCTCGGCAGGGCGGCCGGCGGCGAGGGCGGCTTCGCCCAGGCCGTTGAGCGCTCGGATTTCGCCGCCGCGCTCACCTGACTCCCGGAAGAGGGTGAGGGCCCGCCTGTGGAGCGCGATGGCCTGGTCAGGCCGGCCGAGGTGGGTCTGGACACTGCCGAGGCCGAACAGCGCCCAGGCTTCCCCGCGCGGGTAGCCGGCCTGCCGGTACAGGACCAGCGCCTGCTCCTGGCGGTCGGCGGCTTCCTGGTAGCGGCCCAACCCCATCTCGGCGAGGCCGAGGTTGTGCAGCGCCATGGCTTCGCCGATGGTGTCAGAGGTCTGTCGGTGCAGGGCCAGTGCCTGCTCGAGGTGGTCGGCAGCGGCCCGATGGCGGCCCAGGTGGTCCTCTGCAACACCGAGGTTGTGCAACGCTATGGCTTCCCCGCGCGGGTAGCCGGCCTGCCGGTACAGGACCAGCGCCTGCTCCTGGCGGTCGGCGGCGGCCTGGTAGAAGCCTCGATGGTCCTCGACGACGCCGAGGTTCGTCAGCACGCGGGCCTGGCCGACCAGGTCGCCGGCCTGCTGGAACAGCACTGACGCCTGGACGAGATGCTCCGTGGCCAGCTCCAGCCGGCCGAGGCGGATGTTTATGCCGCCGAGGCCGAGCTGTGTGTGGGCCTGCCCGGCCAGATCACCGGTCTGCCGGGCGGCGTCGCGGGCGTGTGTGTGGATGGTGAGCGCGTCGATGTAGTGACCGCTCTCGAGGTAGCGGTACAGGGTCATCGACAACTGCACGGCGTGGGCGGGCCAGCCGTGGGTGGCAGTGTGCACGGCAGCGGCCACCAGGCAGGGCCGTTCGGTGTCCAGCCACCGCCGGGCGGTGCCGGGGCCGGCCAGGTCCGGGGTCGGGGTGGTGGCCGGCGCGGCGGTGCCGGGCCGGCTGTGGGCATCGACGAGGCGCAACTGTTGCGTGGCGGCCGCGGCGGTGACCAGGTAGTAGTCGAACAGTCGGGTCGACGCCGAGCGGCGGTCGGCGGCGGCGTCGTGCGCGGTGGTGAGGGTGGTGGCGTAGGCGCGGAGCAGGTCGTGCATGCCGTACCTGGCCGGGCCGGTGGGGTGCACGAGGTGGGCCCGGGCGAGCCGGTCGAGGGCGAGACGGGCCTGCGACAGGCTGGTGTCGGTGAGCGCAGCGGTGGCGTAGGCATCGATGTCGGGGCCGGGGTGCAGCCCCAGCAGCCGGAAGGTGCGGGCGGCGTCGGCCGGTAGGTGGCGCATCGACCAGGAGAACACTGCCGTGACGGCGGCGCGGGAGTCGCCGTCGGCGTCGAGCAGGTCCAGGCGGTGCTGCTGGTCGGCCAGTTCCATGACCAGTTCGGCCAGGGGGGTGGTGGGGCGGGCGACGGCGAGTTCGGCGGCGATCCGTAGCGCCAACGGGAGATGGGCGCATTGGGTGGCGAGGGTGGCGGCGGCGTCGGGGTCGGCGTCGACGCGGTGGCCGATGAGCCGGCGCAGCAGCGTGATCGCGTCGGCCGAGGGGAGCAGGTCGAGGTCGAGGCGGTGGGCGCCGTTGACGGCGACGAGTCCGGCGAGGCTGTCGCGGCTGGTCACCAGGACCATGCAGGAACCGGTTCCGGGTAGCAGGGGCCGGACCTGGTCGACGGTGGCGGCGTTGTCGAGCGCGATGAGCATGCGTCGGCCGGTGAGCTCGGTGCGGTAGCGGGCGGCGCGTTCGTCGAGGTCGGCGGGGATGTCGGTGCCGGGCACCCCGAGGGCGGTGAGGAACTGGGCCAGCACCTCTGCGGGGGTGGCGGGCTGGTCGGGGTCATAGCCGCGCAGGTTGACGTACAGCTGCCCGTCGGGGAACCGGTCGAGGGTCTGGTGTGCCCAGTGCACCGCGAGGGCGGTCTTGCCCACGCCTGCCGTGCCGGCGATCGCGGAGATCACCACCGCGGCCGGCCGGTCATGGTCGTCGAGCAGCTCGGTGAGCTGTCGCAGCTGGCCGGTACGGCCGACGAAGCCGGCCACGTCGGCGGGCAGTTGCGCCGGAACGGGTCGTCCATGCGCCGGGGGAGTGCCGGCGGCGCTCGTCGGAGCCTTGTCTGCGGGCAGCTGGTCGGTGCCGTCGAGCGCGGACCGGCAGAACCGGTCCCGTTCGTCGCCGGCCAGCTCGAAGGCGTCGGCCAGCAGTCGCACCGTTGCAGGCCGGGCGCGACCGGTCTGGCCGGCTTCGAGGTTACGGATGGTGCGCACGCTCACACCCGTTGTGGCTGCCAGGTCTTCCTGCGTCATACCCAGCCGCCGGCGGTGGGCCCGTACCTGCGCGCTGAACATCCGATCCTTTCCGTACAGGCCCCGGCACCGGCTGGGCCAGGACCGGCGCATCGGCCCCGACCGGTGCGTGCCCATGATGCCAACGGGCGAAGTTGCCGGTCAACTGCCGCCCATTGACCTGGCGGTCACCACCGCGTCCGGCGATCGTAAGGGACGTCCGGCGAAGGTGCCGGTGCCAGGTATCGGCACTTCGCCAAGGAAGACGCGCGCCAGGGTGATGGGCCGGCAAACGGGGGCGGCCCATCACCCTGGGGGAGGCGACGCCGGTTCGACCGGCGCATCCGGTCACGCCACCACCGTCGCCGGGCGGTTCTGTGCGGCGGGGGCGAGGTCGTCCAGGTGCACGCCACTGCGATTCACGCGGGCCGAACGACGCCCAGCCGCCCAGAACCGCCGGCGGTCAGCCGGCGCGGGTGATCCGCAGCGTCAGGATGTCGGTGCGCACCGTGATGTGGCCGTGGAAGAGGGCCAGCTCTTCGGCCGTGTAGCCGATCTGGGTGGCGCTCACCAGCGGGTGCCCGAGCGGCACTCCGAGGCGGTCGACGGCCTCCTCGTCGGCCAGGACCGCGGCGAAGTCGATCTCGGCGCGGCGGACCGGCATGCCGGTGGCGCCGGCCAGGAACTCGAACATGTCGTGGTCGATGCTGAGCAGGCCCGACGGGTCGAGGTCCCGGCCGCCGACGGCGAGCGGGAGGTGGTCGCGGATCCAGGCCGCAGCCACCCCGTCGACGGCGAAGAGGCGGTCGACGCGCCACACCGGGTCACCGGGCGCCAGGCCGAGGACCTTGGCGCAGTCGTCCGGGCAGGCGGTGCGGCTCACCGACGCGTCCTGGAGGGCCGGGCTGTGGCCCGAGGCGGTGATGCGGTCGCGCAGCGCGGTGACGTCGCTGATCGAGACCGGGACCCGCTCGGCCGGCTCCCGGACGAACGTGCCGACACCCCAGGTGCGGGTCAGGAGGCCCTCGGCGGCGAGCTGGCCGAGCACCTCGCGCACGGTGGCGCGGCTGACCGTCAACCGGTCCGCGAGCTCCCGTTCGTTGGGTAGCCTGTCACCGCTCAGGAACTCGCTGCCGATCAGCTCGCGCAGCTGCATCTGCGCGGCCTGGAGCGCGGTTTCGCGCCGAGCCATTCAGTCCCACCTCTCCGCCGTCCAGAGTGTAATAGCGCCAGCCGCTACCAGACCTGTTCGAGCACGCGCAGGGTGTTGCCCCCGATGACCTTGGCGATCTCGTCGTCCGAATAGTCGTGTTTGACCAGCCAGCCGACGATGTTGCCGAACGCCTCGCCCGGGTTCTCCAGGCCGGCGACGTACTCCACCCGGGGGTGCGACGGCTTCTTCCCGCTGTCGTGGGCGTAGTTGCCCGCGTACGTGTTGTGCACCCCGACGTGGTCACCGAACATCGTGTCCGGGCCGAACGTGACATGGTCGATGCCGACCAGGTCGACGCAGTACGTGAAGTGGTCCATCACCGACTCGATCGAGTGCTCCAGGTGCTGCTCCGACAGCGTGGTGTGCGGCGCCGCCTCGATGCCGATGACGCCGCCCCGCTCGGCGCACGCGCGGATCACCTCGTCCGGCTTCATCCGCGCGGTGTCCCACACCGACCGTGCGCCGGCGTGGGTGATGAACACCGGCACCCGGCTGGCCTCGATCACGTCCAGGCAGGTCTGGTCGCCGCTGTGCGAGATGTCGATGGCGATGCCGAGCTTGTTCATCCGGTCGACGGCGCGCCGGCCGAAGTGGGTCAGCCCGCCGTCGCGCGGCTCGGAGAGCCCACCGCCGAGCATGTTCGCCTGGCTGTACGCGACACCGAGCTGCCGGACGCCGAAGCCGTACAGGATGTCGATGCGGTCCAGCTCGTTCTCGATCGGGGTGCAGCACTCCAGCCCGGCGACCAGGGCGAGCCGGCCGTCGCGCTTGGCGGCCCGGATGTCGTCGACCGACGTGGCCAGCCGTACGTGGTCCTGCTTGTACAGGTCGCTCATCCGCATCCCGAGCGCGTAGATCAGGTCGTTCCACTTCCAGCCGTTCTCGCTGGTCACGCAGGAAGCGCCGGCCATGAAGTTGTCGAAGACCGCGGTCAGGCCGGAGCGCGCGAGCCCCTCGTACCCGGTCCGCTGGCGCGCGGTGCGGTTGTAGGCGCGCAGCTGCCGCACGTCGGACGGGAGGACCACGGGGTGCTCGTGCAGCGAGATCGCGACGTGCTCGGCGAGGAGCCGGGTCACCCGCTGCCGCTGCGCGTCGGAGAGCCCGAGGTCGTGTTCGGGCACCCGGCCGACCTCCGAAGCCAGGTCGAATTCCCGGTAGTCGAGGTGCGGCTCAAGGTACGAGTAGGACTTGTGGCCCTGGTACCGGGTCGCGGGTTCTTGCAGCACAGCACATTCTCCTTATGCGGCGGACAGCGGATAGTGGCAGGCGACCGATCGCCCGTCGCCGGTCAGCAGCGGCTCGACGTGGGCGCAGGTTTCCGAGGCCTGCCAGCAGCGGGTCCGGAACCGGCAGCCGGACGGCGGGTCGACGGGGCTCGGCGGGTCGCCGGCGAGCAGGATCCGCTGCCGTTCGGCCCGGCCCACGGGCTCCGGCACGGGGACCGCCGACAACAGCGCCTTGGTGTAGGGGTGCTGCGGCGCGTCGTACAACGGCGCCTCGGGTCCGGTCTCGACCAGCTTGCCGAGGTACATCACCGCCACCCGGTCCGAGATGTGCCGGACCACCGACAGGTCGTGGGCGATGAAGACGTACGCCACGCCGAGCTCGCGCTGCAGCCGCTCCAGCAGGTTGACCACCTGGGCCTGGACCGAAACGTCGAGCGCGGAGACCGGCTCGTCGCAGATGATGACGTCAGGCCGCAGGGCGAGCGCCCGGGCGATGCCGATCCGCTGCCGCTGACCGCCGGAGAACTGGTGCGGATAGCGGTCCAGGTGCAGCGACGGGTCGAGACCGACCAGCTCGAGCAACTCCTTGACCCGGTCCAGCCGACGCCGGCGGTCCACCACGTCCGGGTGGATCTCGAACGGCTGGAGCAGGATGTCGCGCACGGTGCGCCGCGGGTTCAGCGAGGTGTACGGGTCCTGGAGCACGATCTGGATCCGCCGGCGCAGCTCCCGCAGCCGGCGGCCCCGCGCGGTGTGCACGACGGCGTCGCCGAAGCGCACCTCGCCGGACGTCGGGCGTTCCAGCCCGACCAGCATCCGGGCGAGCGTGCTCTTGCCGCAGCCGGACTCGCCGACGACCCCGAGGGTCTCGCCGCGCCGGAGGTCGAAGGACACCCCGTCGACGGCCCTGACCACCCCGCCGGACGTGAAGGGCAGCCGGCCCTTCACCGGGAAGTGCCGGACCAGGTTGTCGACCCGGAGCACCGGGTCATCGGTGGCTGACATGCAGCAGCTCCTCCCGGTGGTGGCAGGCGCTGGCCCGGCCGTGCGGCAACGGCGACAGCGGCGGCAGCGTGGAACGGCAGGTGTCGTCGGCACGCGGGCAGCGCGGGTGGAACGGGCAACCGGCCGGCAGCCGCGCCGGGTTCGGCGGGGCACCGGGGATCGCGTACAGCTCCTCGTCGCGCCGGTCGACCCGGGGCATCGAGGCGAGCAGCCCTTCGGTGTACGGGTGGGCCGGGCCGCCGAAGACCTGCTCCACGGTGGCCCGCTCGACGAGCCGGCCGGCGTACATCACCGCCACGTCGTCGGCGACCTCGGCGACCACGCCCAGGTCGTGCGTGATGAGCAGCAGGGCCATCCCGCTGTCCCGCTGGATCTCGGCGATCAGCCCCATCACCTGGGCCTGCACCGTGACGTCGAGCGCGGTCGTCGGCTCATCGGCGATCAGCACCGCCGGTTCGAGCGCGATGGCCAGCGCGATCATGATGCGCTGCCGCATCCCGCCGGAGAACTGGTGCGGGTAGTCGCGCACCCGGTCCCTGGCGGCCGGGATGCGCACCCGGTCGACCAGCTCGACCGCGCGCCGCCGGGCGTCCGACCGCGACAGTCCACGCCGGACCCGCAGCAGCTCGCTGAGCTGCTCACCGACCGTGTAGACCGGGTTCAGCGCGGCCATGGCGTCCTGGAAGACCATGCCGATCTCCTCGCCGCTGACCTTGTCGCGCTGCTTCGCCGGCAGCGTCAGCAGCTCCCGGCCGCGCAGCCGCACCGATCCGCTGACCTGCGCCGGGGGCGCGTCGAGAATGCCCATGACCGCTTGCGCGGTGACGCTCTTGCCCGAGCCGGACTCGCCGAGGATGGCCAGCGTCCGCCCGGGCTCCAGGGCGAGGGACACGCCGTTGACCGCCCGTACCGGCGCGCTGCCCGGCGCAGGGAAGCTGACCCGCAGGTCCTCGACCTCCAGCAGCGCCATCACACGACTCCGGCCTCGGCCAGGAAGTCCCGGACGGTCCGCTGGAACAGCTCCGGCTCCTCGAGCTGGGGGGAGTGGCCGGACTGCTCGAACACGACCAGCCGGGCGTCGGGGATCAGCTCCGCGATCGTCTCCGACGCGGCCACCGGCGTGCGCCAGTCGTGCCGGCCCACGGTGACCAGGGTCGGGCAGGTGACCGACGGGAGCTTCGGCTTCAGGTCGTACCGCGGCATGTTCTGCCCGAACGCCGCGTTGTGCGTCCGGTAGTGGAACCGGGTCGCGGCCAGCTTGGCGGCGTCCTTCGCCGGGTCGTGCTGGTGGTCGTAGAGCGGCAGGATCGCCTTCCAGTACTCGCGCAGCTGCTCGTTGCTCTCGAACCGGCCGGTGCCGATGCGGTCGATCGCCCACTGTGGAATGACGGTCCGGTCGGTGGACTTCGCCCGCTCGACGGCGAGGTGGTCGTGCGCGGTGTCGGCCGCGGTGTCCCGCAGTACGAGCGCCGAGACCCGGTCGGGGTGGGCGACGGCGTACTCCAGCGCGATGAACCCGCCGTACGATCCGCCGGCCATGACGATCCGCTCGTGGCCGAAGTACGCGCGGATCGCGTCCACGTCGGCGACCCACTGCGCGTGGGTGAACGGCTCGTGGTCGCTGGACTCGCCGGAGCCGCGGGCGTCGAAGACGATGACCCGGAACGTGTCGGCGAACGGGCCGAACGACCGCTTCGGCTCGGACCGGGAGCCCAGGCCCGGCGCGCCGTGGTGCACGATCATCGCCGGCCCGTCCTGCGGGCCGAACGCCTCGACCACCAGCTCGGCGCCGTTGACGGTCAGCCGCTCATGGAAACTCATCGGACCTCCTCGATGACGGTGGACGCCAGGTCGCGGGGGTGGCTGGTGAGCCGGCGCGGTCCGGCCGCCTCGACCAGCACCGTGTCGGAGATGCGGTAGCCGGCGTGCCCCGGCACGTACACGCCGGGTTCGCTGGACAGCAGCATCCCGGGGGCCAGGACGGTGGTGTCGCCGTCCTCGACCCACGGCGGCTCGTGGTTCTGCAACCCGATGCCGTGGCCCTGCCGGTGCCGGATGTAGTCGCCGAGACCGTGGCCCCGCAGCACGTCCAGGCAGATCTTGTTGACCTCGGCGCAGGTCCGCCCGGCCACCATCGCCTGGGTGCCGACCTCCTGCGCCTCCCGGTCGGCCTCGTAGTAGCGCTGCTGCTCCGGGGTCGGCTCGCCGATCACGAACGTCCGCTCGCTCTCCACGAACCGGCTCGCCACCGCCGCGCCGAGCGAGAGGATCAGGGTGTCGCCGGGCCGGACCCGCCGCCGCGTCGGCAGGCCGTGCGGCAGCGCCGAGTTCGGCCCGGCGTAGACCAGCCCACCGGCGAGCTTGGTGGTGTAGACGACCATGTCGTAGTCGGCGTACATCCGGTCCGTGCCGTAGCCGATGACGTGCCGGGCGATCTCGTCCTCGCGGGGCAGTTCGTCGCCCCGGCGCAGCGCGTCGGCGATCAGCTCCCGGCCCGCGGCCAGCATTTCGTCGCAGATTTGCGCCGCCGCCTCGTGAAACGGGATCTCCTCGGGCCGCTTGCGCAGCCGCAGCCTGGCCACCGCGTCGGTGGTCTCCAAGGTGGTGGTCTCGCCGAGGGCCGTCGACAGCGCGCGGAACGCCCCGACCGACACGCCGGCGCCCACCCCGATCCGGCGCGCCCCGCGGCCGGCCAGCGCCGCGGCGAGCGTCTGCTCGGCGGTGACCACGCCGGGGTACTCGAAGTAGCTGACCGTCTCGACCGTGACCCGCTGCTGGGCGGCGTACTCGTCGTCCAGACGGGGGATCACCAGCAGCGGGTCGCCGGAGCGCGGCATCCACAGGTACACCGGCCGCTCGGTGGCGATGTAGAAGAACCCGCAGAGGTACGCCACGTCGGCGGGGGAGGTGGCGAGGAAGCCGTCGAGGCCGCGTTCGCCGAGCGCCTCGGTCAGCTCGGCGCGGACGGACGAGTAGAAACTGTCGGGCAGGCGCACGGGTCAGCCTCCGTTCCGGCGGGGGTCGCGGATGTCGTTGAAGCGCATGCCGGCCACGGTGGCGGCAAGGACGAGCAGCAGGATCGCCAGCGACGGGAACAGCGTCTGCCACCAGGCGATGGCGACCACGCCGCTGCGCTGGGCGTTGAGCAGGATCCGCCCCCACGACCACGAGTCGGGGTCACCGAGGCCGAGGAAGCTCAGCCCCGCCTCGGAGATGACCGCGCGGGACGCGGTCAGCAGCACGCTCACCACGATCAGCGGGACCACCGCGGGCAGGATCTCGCGGGTGACGATCCGCCAGCCGCTCGCGCCGAGCACCCGCGCGCCGTCGATGTAGGGCATCGCCGAGACGACCAGGCCCTGCGAGCGGATCAGCCGGGCCACCTCGGGCCAGGCGAAGACGCCGATGATCACGGTGAGCGTCCAGACGCTCGGGTTGACGATCGCGGCCAGCATGATCATCAGGGGGAGGGTCGGCAGCGCCAGCATCACGTCGGTGACGACCGTGCCGACGGCGTCGACCGGCCGGAAATGCGCCGAGGCGAGTCCGATCGCGGTGCCGAGCACGATCGCGATGAGTGAGGCGGCCACACCGATCATCAGGCTGGTCCGGGTGCCCCAGACCACCTGGGCGAAGATGTCCTGGCCGAGGTCGTCGGTGCCGAACCAGTGCGCGCCCGAGGGTCCGACGAGCACGTCATTGCCCGTACCGACGGGCTCGTCGGCGATCAGCGGGGCGGCGAGCGCGACCACGACCATCACCGCCAGCACCGTCGCCGCGAGCAGCCCGGAGGGCTGACGCAGGAAGGCGCGCCAGGCCGGCTTGGCGCTGGGGGCCGCTTCCGCCGCCGGCTCCGGCATGAGCGGCGCGCTCACAGCCGGATCCTCGGGTTGAGCACGGCGTAGAGCAGGTCGGTGAGCGTGTTGGCAACCACGACGGTGATCGCGAGCATGATGAACGCTCCTTGCAGGACGGGGTAGTCGCGTTGCCCGACGGCCTCGAAGATGAGCCGGCCGACCCCGGGGTAGGCGAACACGGTCTCGGTGAGCACGGCGCCGCCGACCAGCGTGCCGAGCTGGAGGCCCATCAGGGTCAGCGCGGGCAGGATCGCGTTGCGCAGGGCGTGCTTCCACAGCCGGCGGCGGCCGGAGAGGCCGCGGGCGCGGGCGGCGCGGATGTAGTCCTCGCCGAGGACGTCGACCAGGTTGGTGCGCAGCGTCAGCGCGTACGGGCCGAGTTGCACGAGGACCAGTGAGAGCACCGGCAGCACCAGGTGGTGCGCCAGGCTGAGATAGGCGGCGGCGCCCCGGCTGTCGGGGTCGATCGCCCCGCCGATCGGGAACCAGCCGAGCCGGGCGCCGACGAAGACCAGCAGCAGCATGGCCACGCTGGGCACGAAGAGCGCGTGCCCGCCGATGCCGAAGCCCTGCAGCACCTTGTCCGGCCAGCGGTCGCGATGGGCCGCCGCGAACACGCCGATCGGGATGCCGATGGCGATGGTCAGCACGAACGCCGTGCCGGCCAGCAGCAGTGTCCACGGCAGCCGGTCGAGGAGGATCTCGCTCACCGGCTGGATCTGCCGGAACGATATCCCGAAGTTGCCGTGCAGCAGCTCGCGAAGATACGCGACGTACTGCTCGAACAACGGCTGGTCCAGGCCGTAGGTCTTGAGCAGGGCGGCCCGCATCTCAGGGGTCATGTCGCCCTCGACCATCAGGGTCGTGGGGTCCCCCGGGAGCAACCGGAGCAGGAAAAACGTCGCGGTGATCGCTATCCAGATCGTCAGTACGGCCTTCAGCGCCCGGTTGAGCACGAAGCGTGCCACGGGGGACCCCCTCCTTTCTTACGCTGGCGTCAGCCGGTCAGCCGACCGGCTTGACCTGGGCGAGCGAGTACGCGGTGACCATGCCGAGCAGGTCGGAGGGCGACGCGACGAAGCCCTGGAACTTGCTGGCGTTGTAGGCGAACTGGAAGTTCTCCACGTACAGCGGGGTCAGGTACGCCTGGTCGTGCACGACCTTGTCGATGTTCTTGATCTTCTCGACGAAGGTGGCGTGGTCGGTCGTGCCGGCGGCGTCGTTGATCAGCCGGTCCATCTCGTCCGACTTGAGCAGGTTGTAGTTGATCCCACCCGGGTTGCTGGACAGGTACGTGCTGCGCAGCTGGTCCATCGGGTTGTCGAAGACGCCCCACTGCGACGCGTCGATGTCGTACTTGCCTTCCTTGGTGCGGCTCAGGAAGGTGTTGCGCTCAACGCACTCGTTCTTCAACTTGATGCCGGCCTGCTCGGCGCTCTCCCGGAACAGCTGCACCACCCGGGTCATGTTGGCGTTCGACTGGTCGCAGGCGACGCCGAGCTCCAGCCCGTCGAAGAAGCCGTCGCCGTTGCCGTCCTTGTAGCCCGCCGCGGTGAGCTTGGCCTTCGCCCCCGCCGGGTCGAACGCGTACGGCTGGAGCTGGGTGTTGTCGTACTCGGCGAAGATCGGCGAGATGGGGCCGGCCATCTGCTGCGCGTCGCCCTGCAGCACCGAGGCGATGATGGCCTTGGTGTCGACCGCCATCGACAGCGCCTGCCGGACCTCCTGCTTGGCCAGGTCCTTGTTGTTCATGTTGTACGTCAGGTGGGCGAAGCCGAGCGCGCCGACCTTGGCCAGCTTGATCTTCGAGTCGCCCTGGAAGGTCTTCGCCGCGGACGTCGGCACCGGGGTGCCCATCAGGTCGATGTCGCCGTTGCGCAGCGCCAGCATCATCGTGTTGACGTCCGGGTAGATGCGGTACTCGACCTTGCTGACGGCCGCCTTGCCACCGGGCGCGAGCGGGTACTTGTCGTTACGCTTCATCACGTACCGCTGGCTCTTGGTGGCGCTCTCCAGCACGAACGGCCCGGCGCCGACCCAGTTGGAGTCGTTGGGGAACTTCGACAGGTCGCCGGCGGACTCGAAGACGTGCTTGGGCACGACCGACATCCAGAAGCCGACACCCTCGGCGAACGGCGCGTACGCCTGCGAGAGGTGGAACTTCACCGTCGTCGCGTCCGGCGCCTCGACCGAGGTGACCCAGGTGAGCTTGGCGGCGACGTTGCCGAGCTTGTACTTCATGATCGACTCGGCGCTGAACTTGACGTCATCGGCGACCACCGGCTTGCCGTCGGTCCACACGAAGTCGTCGCGCAGCTTGAACACCGCGGTCTTGCCGCCGTCCTCGTAGCTGTAGTCCTTCGCCAGCTCCGGCGCCTTCTTCGCGTTCTCGTCGATCCGCAGCAGGTGCGGGTACATCGCGTTGAGAATCCAGGAGTCGGTCTTGCTCAGCGACTGCAGCGGGTTGAAGTTGGAGACGTCGGTCGTGGTGCCGATCCGCAGCACCGCGTCGCCGCCGCTGCTGCCCTTCGACGAGTCGTTGTCCTCGTTGAGCCCGCAGCCGGACAGGGTCAGGGCGACCGCCGCGCCGAGCGCGACGGCGGCCTTGCTCAGGTTCCTCACCAAACCTCCTGAAGTACGCGAATGATGTTGCCGCCGATGACCTTGGCGATCTCGTCATCGGAGTAGTCGTGCTGGACCAGCCAGCCGACGATGTTGCTGAAGCACTCGGCCGGGTTCTCGAGCCCGGAGACGTACGGCACGCGCGGGTGGTCGACCGCGCCGTGCGCCCGGCCGATCGCCAGGTGCCCGACAAAGCTGTCGTGCAGGCCGACGTGGTCGCCGAAGTTGGTGTCCGGTCCGAACGCCACGTGGTCGATGCCGACCAGCTCGACGCAGTGGGTGAAGTGGTCCATCACCGACTCGATCGAGTGGTGCGGGTGCTTCGCGGACAGGGTGGTGTGCGGGGCGGCCTCGATGCCGATCACGCCGCCGCGCTCGGCGCAGGCGCGGATCACATCGTCCGGCTTCATCCGGGGGGTGTCCCAGACCGTGCGCGAGCCGGCGTGGGTGATGAAGACCGGCACCCGGCTGGCCTCGATCACGTCGCGGGACGTCTGGTCGCCGGAGTGCGAGATGTCGATGGCGATGCCGAGCTTGTTCATCCGGTCGACGGCGCGGCGGCCGAAGTGGGTGAGGCCGCCGTCGCGGTCCTCGGAGAGCCCACTGCCGAGCATGTTGGCCTGGCTGTAGGCGATGCCCATCTGGCGCACGCCGAAGCCGTACAGGATGTCGATCCGGTCCAGCTCGTTCTCGATCATCGTGGCCGCCTCCAGCCCCGCCACCAGGGCGAGCCGGCCGTCGCGCTTGGCCGCGAAGATCTCGTCGAGGGTGGTCGCCACCACCACGTAGTCCTGCTTGGCGACATCGGCGAAGCGCAGCCCGATGTCATAGATGACGTCGTCCCACTTCCAGGCGTGCTCGCTGGTGACACAGCCGGTGCCGTTCATGAAGTTGTCGAAGACGGCGGTGAGGCCGGACCGCGCGAGCCCTTCGAATCCGAAGGCGTTGCGTCCGGTGCGGTTGTAGTCCCGCAGTTGCGTGACGTCGGCAGGAAGGATCTTGGGGTGCTCGTGCAGCGAGATCGCGGCGTGCTCGCTGAGCAGCCGGGCGACCCGTTCCCGCTGGCTGTCGGAGAGCCCGAGGTCGTGCTCGGGCACCCGGCCCAGCTGCGGGGCCAGTTCGAACACCTTGAAGTCGGTATGGGGGGCCAGGTAGTCGAACGACTTGTATCCCTCGTACCGGGCGGCGGGTTCCTGCACGCGTCCACCTCACGTTGGCATGGATTGAAGGCCTGAGGACAGAGGTCTGACCTCCGGCCACTGGCACTGTACGTGCGGCGGCACGCGCCGGGAAAGCCGTCGTGACCGGACTGTTACGTGTTACAGCAGGATTTCGGCACCACAGCCGCTGCCGTTCCGGGGCCATGACACCCGTCGTGGCGCAGTCGCAGCAATACCATCGGTCACGGGAAAGGCAGAGGTAGCCGACTGAACGGATCGGTTCGGTAGGGTGGCCGCGTGAATTTGCGCATCGACCTTTTCGGCGGTTTCCGGGTGTACGTGGAAGGTCGGGCCGTCGATCCGGGGATGTGGACCCAGCGGAAGCCCGCGGCCCTGGTCAAGATGCTTGCGCTGGCGCCGGGGCAGCGGTTGCGGCGGGAGCAGGTGACGGCGGCGCTGTGGCCGGAGTTCGAGCCGTCGGCGGCGGCCGCGAATTTGCGGAAGGTGTTGCATTCCGCCCGGCGGATTCTGCATTCCGTGGATGGCGCGGAATACATCGTTTCGGCGGGGGATCTGCTCTTTTTGCCGCCCGGTCGGCTTTCGGTCGACGTCGGCGACTACTGGTCGCTGGTGGCCGAGGCCCGGGCGAGCAGGAAGGCCGATGCGTACGCCGCCGCGATCGCCGTGTACCGGCAGGGGCTGCTGCCCGAGGATCTGTACGAGGAGTGGGCGGCGGCGCCGCGTGAGGAGCTGCACGCCGACTTCCTCGCCCTGGTCGGGGAGTACGCCGGGCTGCTGGAGGCCGGCGGTGACCTGGTCGAGGCGGCCCGCGCCGTGCAGCGGCTGGTGGCCGCCGACCAGCTCGGCGAGGCGAACCACGCGTGGCTGATGCGGCTGTACGCGTTGGCCGGGCGACGCGACGAGGCGCAGCGGCAGTACGCGCGGCTGTGCGAGGTGCTTCAGGAGGAGCTGGGGGTGGGACCGGCCGCGGAGACCCAGCGCCTCTACGAGGAGATCCGCGCCGAGCAGGTGAGCGAGCCGGCGCTGACCACCGACCTGTGGGAGCGCGTCGGCGACCTGCGGGTGCAGTCGGGGAACCCGTCCGCGGCGGTGCAGGCCTACGCGCAGGCGCTGGCCGCGGCGCCGTCGGGTCGGGTGCACCGCAAGGCCGCGGGCGCGTGGCTGATGCAGCACCGGCCCGACGAGGCGGAGCCGCACCTGGCGGCCGCGGACGGGTTCGGTCCCGGCCCGGCCGAGCGGGGCCGCCTGAGCTGTCTGCGCGCCCAGCTGGCGTGGGAACGCGGCGACCTCGCGGTCGCCGGCCGGCACGCGGAGGAGGCGCACACGGCGGCGCTGGCGCACGGCGACGAGGACGACGTGGCCGCGGCGTTGGAGGCGCTGGCGTTCGTCTCGCACCTGCGTGGCGACTGGCGTCCCGGCCTGCAGCATCAGATCGAGCGGCTGACCGGTTCGGCGCTCGGCCAGCGGGTGGCCCGGTTCTGCGACTTCAACCACTGCCTCAGCCAGTACCAGCTGTACGGTGACGACTCGACCCGCGACGTGGACGAGTACGCCCGGGAGACGCTGGCGCTCGCCGAACGCCTGGACGCCGTGCCCGCCCAGGCGTTCGCCTGGTGCCTGCTCGGCGAGTCGCTGCTGCTGCGGGCGCGGTGGGACGAGGCCGCCGCCTGTCTGGAGCGCAGCTGCGACCTGTACGAGCCGCTCGGCAGCCGCACGGTCGCGCTGCCCTGGCTGCGCCGAGCCGAGCTGGCGGCGTGCGTCGGGGAGCACGCCGAGGCGACCGTGTTCCTCAAGCGGGCGACGACGATCGCGACCGTGACCCCGATGGCCCGGCACGCGTGGGCGCGGCTGCACGCCACGGCCGCGTTCGCGGCGGTGGAGCGCGGCGAGCCCGAGGCGGCGGTCCGCTCGGTGCGTTCGGCGCGGTCCGCGGCGGCCAGGTACGGCGAGTGCCCGACCTGCAGCGCGCTGCTGAACCCGGTCGGCGCGCAGGCCCACGTCCAGTCGGGCGCGCCGGAGGGAGCGGCGGAGCTGGCCGCGACGGCCGCCCGGTTCGCGGGTGCGTTCGCCAGTTCCGGCTGGGCCGCGATGGCCGACCTGGCGGCGTCCTACGCGGCGGTCGCGGCCGGCGACCCGGCCCTGGCCCGGGACCGGCGGCAGGCCGCGGTGGCCGGCTTCACCCGGGCCGATCACCCGTTCTGGGTCGATCGCACCCGCGCTGAGCAGGCCTTCCAATAAGGTAACGCCCAGGGAACGCCGCCTTCCTACTG
This sequence comes from Dactylosporangium sp. NPDC006015, assembly GCF_040614215.1. NCBI lineage: Bacteria > Bacillati > Actinomycetota > Actinomycetes > Micromonosporales > Micromonosporaceae > Dactylosporangium > Dactylosporangium sp. NPDC006015. The sequence continues at coordinate 16,671 of NZ_JBEXUD010000062.1, read as the reverse complement.
TTCTCCTCAACGCCCGGCCACGCCGGCCGGGCGAGGATGAAGGAGCACGAGATGAGCTTGACGATCGGTGACATCGCCCCCGACTTCGTGGCGGCGACCACGGACGGCCCGATCAGCTTCCACGAGTGGATCGGCGACTCCTGGGCGGTGCTGTTCTCGCACCCGAAGGACTTCACCCCGATCTGCACGACCGAGCTCGGCTACATGGCGAAGATCAAGCCGGAGTTCGACAAGCGCGGCGTCAAGCTGATGGCGCTGTCGGTGGACCCCGTCGACCGGCACGCCCAGTGGGCCGCCGACATCGAGGAGACGCAGGGCACGGCACCCAACTACCCGATGATCGGGGACGCGGACTTCGTCGTGTCCAAGGCGTACGGGATGCTCGGCGCCGACGTCAGCGGTGACGCGGCCGACCGGACCGCCGCCCAGAACCAGACGGTCCGCGGGGTCTTCGTGATCGGCCCGGACAAGAAGATCAAACTGATCCTGCTGTACCCGATGACCACCGGACGCAACTTCGACGAGATCCTGCGGGTCATCGACTCGCTGCAGCTGACCGCCCGGCACGCGGTCGCCACGCCGGTGAACTGGCGACAGGGCGAGGACGTGGTGATCGCCGGCTCGGTCAGCAACGAGCGGGCCCGCGAGATCTTCGGCGTCTGGAAAGAGCCGAAGCCGTACATCCGCATCGTCGCGCAGCCGGCCTGACGTCGTGCGCGTCCTGGTGCTGGGTGCCGGCTTCGGCGGGCTGGAGCTGACCACCCGGCTGTCCGAGGCGTTGGGCGACGCCGCCGAGATCACCCTGGTCGACAAAGCCGACGGGTTCGTCTTCGGGTTCTCCAAGCTCGACGTCATGTTCGGCCGCACCACCGCGGCGGCGGTGCGGCACCCGTACGCGGACCTGGTCAAGCCGGGTGTCCGCGTCGTACGGGCCGAGATCCGGTCCATCGACCCGGCGGGGCGGCGGGTCGAGACCGACGAGGGCACGTACGAGGCGGACGTCCTGGTGGTCGCGCTCGGCGCCGACCTGGACCCGGGCGCGACCCCGGGCCTGGTCGAGGCCGGGCACGAGTTCTACACGGTCGACGGCGCGTTCGCGCTGCGCGAGGTCCTCGAACGGTTCGACGGCGGCCGGGTGCTCGTGGGAGTCACGTCGACCCCGTTCAAGTGTCCGCCGGCGCCGAGCGAGACCGCGCTCATGCTGCACGACCTGCTGTCTGCTCGCGGCATCCGGGACCGCTCGCGGGTCGACCTCGTGATGCCGCTGGGCGCGCCGATCCCGCCGTCGCCGGCCGCGTCAGCGGCGCTGCTGACGGCGTTCGCCGAGCGGGGCATCGGCTGGCACCCGAACCGGCTGGTGCGCGGGCTCGACCCGCGGCGCAAGGTGGCGCTGCTCGCCGACGGCGACGAGCTGCCGTTCGACCTGTTCCTCGGGGTGCCCGCGCACCGGGCGCCGCAGGTGGTGCTGGACTCCGGGATGTGCGTCGACGGCTGGATCCCGGTCGACTCGCTGACCCTGCGCACGCAGTATGAGGGTGTCTACGCGGTCGGCGACGTGACCAGCGTCGGCACGCCCAAGGCCGGGGTGTTCGCCGAGGGACAGGCGGCGGTCGTCGCCGAGCAGATCATCGCGGCGCACCGCGGCGACGGTGCCGCGGCGACCTACGACGGCACCGGCATCTGCTTCGTCGAGTTCGGCGAGGAGCGCATCGGCCGCGTCCAGGTGACGTTCCGCCGGGGCGAGACGCCGTTCGGCACCTTCGACGACGCCTCCGACGTCTACCGGGCGGACAAGACCGAGTTCGGGTCGAGCCGTGTCCGGCGGTGGTTCGGCCGCGCCTGGAGCTGAACCGCGCCGGCCGGTCCCACGCACCGGCGACCGGCAGGCCGATGCGCACGACGAAACCGGAGTCGACGGGTTCGGCCCGGATGTCGCCGCCGTGCGTGGTGATGACGGCGGCGATGGACAGGCCGGGACCGGCACCGCTGCCGACGCAGCTTCGGTCTTGGTGGCCGGTGGAGGAGGGCGGCGAGGAACGCCCGGTTGGGCGGGGTGAGGCGGGGCTTGTCGATCTGGCGCTGCAGGATGGCGAGCTGGTGGCGCAGCGTCAGGATCTCGACGTTCCTGTCCGAATCGGTCATTGGTACGAGCCGTATGGATGGGGTCTATCGGCACCCACGCCGGCGCTTGGCCGCTTCGAATCTGCTGGACCCCGGCCGGGTACGGGATTGCGGAGGTGGCTGAGCGTCTCGGCCACGATCCGACGACGTTGATGCGCTACTACGCTCGGGTCAACGCCGACCGCCACCAGAGCGCCGACGACCTCGCGGGACTCATCGCGCCGGACTTCACTCCGATCGCCGAGGTGCTGAGCGCGGCATGAACGACAACGCCAGTTCCGGGCAATGGCCGGGCTCCGGCGGCGAGGTGATTCGTGGACCCTTTACTCGGCCAGCGAAGCCTTCGGCGGGCTGATCCGCCGCAGGTATGCGTCGACACTCTCGCCCGGCAGCAGCGAGTCCTACTCCCACTCCACCCCACCGTCGACCATCTGGTAGCTGTTGTCCAGCCACGGTGCTCCACCCAGCAGCGCGGACCGGAGCTCGCTGCAGAGCTCCTCAAGACCTGTCCATGACCCCATCGCATCCGCACCGTTCTCGGGCTCCCAGAGAAAGGTTCGACCGGTGTCCACGTCTGGGGTGTGGTCGACGACCAGGTAGCCGCCGCACCGGCCGGCAGCGAGCGGCACCCAGTGCACGTCCCATGCCTCCGGGTTGGATCCGCGAGCGGTTGCCGTCAGGCGACTGGCGTCACCCGCGACACGGGCCGCGTCGGTGAGCCAGTAGGCCGGCGCCAGCTGGAAGCCGCCCATCTGGCCGACGCACTGCTCGCCGCTTCGGCCAGGTGGGGGCGCATCTCCGGGATGCGGCAACCGGTGGCGTACGTGCGGCGCATCGTCCTCAGCACGTTCTTGTCGGACGCCCGCAAACGGCAACGGCGGCGCACCGAGGTGACTGCCGACCCGGCTGTGCTGGACCGGACCGACACGGACACATACCGCGCCGTCGAGGACCGCGAGGAGGTCCAGCGGCTCCTCGCCGGGCTGACGGCCCGGCAACGGGCCGCAGTCGTGCTGCGCTACCTGTACGACCAGACGGACGACGAGATCGCCGCAGTGCTCGGCTGTTCCACCGCCACCGTCCGCTCGCACCTGTCGCACGCACGGTCGGCGCTGCGGCTGACGGCAACTTAGGAGAAGAAGGCCTGACATGGAAGAATCTCAGCTGCGGGAGGCACTCGCGCAGCATGACCCCGACCCGGACACGGTTCTCGGGCTACTGGGCGCGCGGCGCCGGACCCGCAGCCGGCGGCGCATCACCGTCGCGGCAGCCGTGATCGTGGGCGTTCTGCTGGTGCCGATCGGCTGGTTCGCCTTGCGCGAGCAACCCCGTTCGCCGGACGACACCGCGCCGATGGCCGCCGCGGAGGCGTGCGTCCCCATGTCGCTGGGCGAGCGGATGCGGCAGGTGCTCGAGCTCGGGGCGTCGATCGTCGTGGCCAGCGGTAGGTTGACGGGGCGGATCGGTCCCGACGGTCCGTTCAACAGCGAGATGACGCTGACCGCTGTGCGTACCCTCGCCGGACCGGACCTCCCGGACGGCACCATGGTGTGGATCGAAACACCGCAGCTGCCGCCGCTGAAGGGCGACGCCATCGCGCGGGGCAACCCGGGGCCGCTCTGGGGGCCGGACGGCGCCCTGTTCGGGTTCGTGTTTCCGCAGGCGGCGCGGAACTCACCCCTCGGCGTGACGGTTATCCAGTCGCCTGTCGTGGACCACCAGGTGATCTTCGGCATCTCCGGCGGTTGCTGGGACGTCCGGCCGGCCGGCGGCACACCATTCCACGGCCCGTTGACGGAGATCCCCGGTAGCGGCACTTACGAACGCGCCGCTGAGGCCGGCTTCACCGCCCTACCCCTGACCGCCGTGGAGCAGCTCCTACCCCGGTGATACACGACGTATTGAGGGTCGTTGCGGGAGGCAGAGGTGACGGCAGCAGCTGCGGCCCGCCGTGGCGGCGCTGCAGGGCGCTGCTGCCTGTTCCCGGCGCGCATTCGCGGTCCTGGCGGGCGCCAGTAGGGCTCCGCGGTCCCGGCGTGACGCCGCGCCTGACGGAGGCAGCGTGTCACTGGACGTTCGGCATGGAAGGCAACGCGTGCTGTTCTGGCGGTGTGTGGACGGGACCACGCGTGCTGTCGCCGGTCGCCGCTGCGGCCAGCACCGCGAGGATCGTGCCGCCGGCCAGCACCGCCAGCAGCGGCGGCAGTGCGCCGACCGGTGGCTGCCAGGCGCCCGTGAACGGGTCGAGGCGCGCGCCCGGGCCGGACCGGAAAACGCGTCATCACGAACGCCAGCAGGTACGCGTGCGGTTCAACAAGGTCATCGAGGGCGCAGGCAAGGCGATCACCATCGACAGCGGTGGCATCGACCTGGCCGACTGGGCGTACGCCATGCGCGGCGTGAGCGGCGACGACGTGGTCACCATCAAGTCGAACGAGGGCACGTTCAACCAGTCGCCCGGCAACGGCACCGCCGAAGAGCTCGACCAGACCACCATCAACCTGCTCACCGCCGTCCGCACCGACCGGGTCAAGGCTTCCTCGCCGCCCACCCCAAACTGGTCGCCGTCGGCTGACCGGCCGGGCGAGAACGACGCGGCGCCCCGCCTGGCGATGGGCGTCGATGAATGGCCAGGCCTTACGCAACACGGAGTTCGCCGGCGATGTCGACCGTGGTTGCCGGCTCCAGCACGCGGTCGAGGCGGATCGGGAGGATCCGCTGGCGGGTGCCTGTGGCATGCCACACGGCGTTGGCGATCGCCGCCGCGGTGCCGGCCGTGCCGATCTCGCCGAGACCGTTGAACCCCGACGGGTCCTGGGGCTCGTAGTCCGGGACGAAGTCGGCCTCGATGTCGGGTACGTCGGCGTGCGCGGCGATGTGGTAGCCGGCGAAGTCGCCGTTGGTCTGTCTGCCGGTCCGTGGGTCCCGCAGGCTCTCCTCGTGCAGGGCCATGGACAGCCCCATGATCATCCCGCCGATCACCTGGCTCCGGGCCAGCAGGGGGTTGATCACCCGGCCCACGGCGAACATGCCGAGCAGTCGGCGTACCCGCACCTCGCCGGTCGCTGTGTCGACGGCGACCTCCGTGAAGACGGCGCTGTAGGTCTGCCGCTCGCGGTCCGGCTGGAAATTGATCATCGCAGTGGTGTCCGCCGTCGCGGTCACCGGCCGTGCCGGGTCGCCCAGGTTGTCCCGGAGTTTCTTGGCGGCTTCGAGGATGGCGAAGGACCAGGACGTCGTTCCGCGGGAGCCGCCCGCGCCCCAAGCCATGCCGAGGTCGCTGTCGCCGATCCGGATCCGGATCTTGTCCGTGCCGACCCCGAGCGCGTCGGCGGCGACCGCGGTCAGCGCGGTACGGGCACCCGTACCGATGTCGCTCGCGCCGATCGACACCGTGAACGTCTCGTCCTTCTCCGCGGTGATCGACGCCGACGACGGGAACACCCCGGCGCCGAACGAGGTCGTGGCCATGCCGCTGCCGATCAGCCACGGGCCCTCGCGCCGCGAGCGGGGACGCCGGTCGCGGGCCGTCCAGCCGAATCGGCGTGCACCCTCCCGCAGGCAGGAAACCAGGCGCCGGCTGCTGAACGGCAGGCCCGACACGGGCGCGACCATGGGCTGGTTGCGCAGGCGCAGGTCCAGCGGGTCCATCTCCAGCCGCTCCGCCACCTCGTCGATCGCCGACTCCAGGGCGAACGAGCCGGGCGTCGCGCCGGGTCCGCGCATCGAGGCCGGTGGCAGGATGTCGAGGGGTACGGCGGTGAGCTGGGTGCGGATCGCCGGTGCCGCGTACAGGATTTTGGCCTGCTCGGTGCACCACTCGATGTACTCGGCGAGCGGGGAGAGGGCGTACGCCGCCCGGTGGTGGATGACGAGAAGGCGGCCGTCGGCGTCGGCACCGACGCGGATCGACTGCTCCGTCGGGGGGCGGGACGCGGTCGCCTCGAAGACCTGTTCCCGGGTCATGGCGATCCGCACCGGACGTCCGAACCGTTCGGCGGCCATCGATGCGAGGATCACCGGCGGGCCGCAGGCGACCTTGCCGCCGAAACCGCCGCCGACATGCTCGGCGCGAATGTGGACCCGCTCACGGTCGATGGACCACAACGCGGCCAGGACCTCGGACACGCTGAACGCTCCCTGGTTGGAGTCCACGGCGTACACGTGCCCGTCCTCCCACCACACGGTTGCGGCATGGGGTTCCAGGGCGCTGTGGCTCTCCTCGGGGGTGCGGTACCGCTCGTCGACCACGACCGCGGCCGCCGCCAGTTCCGCGTCCATGTCGCCGGTGTCCGCCTCCGGGCCGAAGGCGGTCGACGCCGGACGGGCGGCAGGATGCTCCAGGTGGAAGTCCAAGTCGTGCGGCTCGACGTCGCAGGTCACCCGCAGCGCTGCCGCCGCCGCCCGTGCCTGCTCCGGTGTTTCCGCCACCACCAGCGCGATCGGCCGGCCCGCGTACGGGATCACGTCGTCCTGCAGCAGCTGCAGGCTCCCATCCGGGCCGAAGTAGTTGCCGGCCCGGGGATTGAGGCGGGGCGCGTTGCGGTGGTCGAGCACCCCCAGCACGCCCGGCATGGCCAGGGTGCCGGCGGCGTCGATGTCGCGGATGCGGCCCCGGGAGATGGTGGCGGTCACCATCCAGCCGTGGGCGAGGTCCGGCATCGGTACGTCCGAGGCGTACCGGGCCGCGCCGGTGACCTTGAGCCGGCCCTCGATCCGCGAGCGGGGGGCACCGACAGCGCCGGGAGTGGGGTCTGTGTTCATCGGTCGTTCTCCGTTCCAGCGAGTTCACCGAGCACGGCCCCGATGAGGTTCCGCGCCAACGTCACCTTGTATCCGTTGCCGGGCAACGGCTCCGCGGCGTCCAGCTCCGCCTCGGCGGCGATCCGGAACCGGTCGGTGGTGGGCCGGGTGTGGCGGAGGACGGCCTCCGCGGAGTGGGCGCGCCAGGGCCGTGACGCCACGCCGCCGAGAGCGATGCGGACGTCGCGCACCACGCCGTCACGGATGTCCAGCGCGGCGGCGACGGAGACCGTCGCGAAGGCGTACGACGCGCGCTCGCGGACCTTGCGGTACCGCGACCGAGGGTTCACCGCGGACCCCGGCAGGGCGACTGCGGTGATCAGCGCGCCGGGTGGCAACGCCGTCTCCAGGTCCGGACGCTCACCGACCGGCAGGTAGAACCGTGACAGGGGGATCTCGCCGGCGCCGTCGAGCGTCTCGTAGTGCACGACCGCGTCGAACGCGGCCAGCGCCACCGCCATGTCCGAGGGGTGGGTGGCCACACAATGCTCGGAGCGGCCGAGGACGGCGTGGTTGTGGTGGACCCCGGCGAGCGCGGAGCATCCGCTGCCCGGAACCCGTTTGTTGCACGGCTGAGAGAGGTCTGCGAAGTAGCCGCACCGTGTGCGTTGCAACAGGTTCCCGCCCACCGTGGCCATGTTCCGCAACTGGCCGGACGCGCCCGCCAGGATGGCCTGGGTCAGCGCCGGGAACCGGCGTCGCACCTCGGGATGCGCGGCAGCGTCGCTGTTCGTCGTGGTCGCACCGATCACCAGCCCCCCGTCCGGTGCGTCGCGGACACCGTCCAGCTGAAGCTGCCGAATATCCACCAGCCGGGTCGGCGCCTCGACGCCGCCCTTCATCAGATCGACGAGATTCGTGCCCCCGGCCAGATACCGGGCGCCGGCAGTCTCCGCCACCGCTGTCAGCGCATCGCGGACCTGAGTCGCGCGCCGGTAAGCGAACTCCTTCACCCTGTCACCCCTTCACGAACGGCCGTCTCGAGCACCGCGCGGACGATCGACGGGTGCGCCCCGCAACGGCACAGGTTGCCGCTCATCCGCTCGCGTACCTCGGCCTCATCCAGGTCCGGCGCCCGGTCCGGAGAGTCGCCGGCAGTGACGGCGCTAGGCCAGCCGGCCGCGTACTCGGCGAGCATCCCGACCGCCGAGCAGATCTGCCCGGGTGTGCAGAAGCCGCATTGAAAACCGTCCAAACGCAGGAACGCCTCCTGGATCGGCCGCAGTTCGCCCTCGCCGGCCAGCCCTTCGACGGTCGTGATCGCGGCACCGTCGGCGGCGACCGCGAGGGTCAAACAGGAGACCACCCGCCGGCCGTCGCGCAGCACCGTGCAGGCGCCGCACTGCCCGTGGTCGCAGCCCTTCTTCGGACCGGTGACGCCCAGGTCTTCCCGTAACGCATCGAGCAGCGTCCGGCGGTTGTCCACCGACAGCCGGTGCATCACATCGTTGACCCGCAGCGATATGTCGCTGCTCGTGTGATCGGTCATCGTCGTCCTCTCACCAGTCTGAATCGGAAGCAGGAATGACATTCGGAAAAGCCGGACAATGCACTGATGTAATCAGCTGTGCAGGTGAAACGGCTATTTCAATGCTCGCAAATGCTTGCTCGATCCTCTTCGATTTCGGTCGTTCCCGCCGGCGCCTCGATCGGCTGCGCGACGGCCCGCGGACTCCGTTCGTGCCGGACGGTCTCGACGATGATCAGAACGGTCAGGATCGTGACCAGGCCGGCGAGCGCGGCGATCGGCGCGAGGACGGCAGCCGCCGGGCAGGCGGCGACGAGCGCGCCGGCCGTCACCAGGCTGGGCGGGTCCCACGCATGGTGCATGAGGAGCTCGAACAGCAGATGCCCGATGAGGTAGAGCGCCGCACCGCCGAAGAGGGACAGCGCGGAGAAGGCCCCCAACGGCCGGCTCTCACCGGCGTGGGCGACCACACCCTCCACGCCGAGCGCGACGAGCACGATGCCGGCGATCAGGGGGAAGTGACCATAGGTGTACGCATCGACGGCCAGGCTGACCCGCGCCCGGCCGCGCACGTCGCCGAGGCGGCGTTGAGCCGCGGGCGCCACCACGTCGAAGTACAACCACCAGAGGCAGACGGCGGCGCCGACGCCGAGGACGGCGGCAACCACCAGGGGCACACCGATGGGCCGGTCGGCGGCGCCCACACCGATCGCGACGACCGACTCGCCGAGGACCAGGATGATGAACAAGCCATGTCGTTCGGCGAGGTGCACCGGGCTGTGCAGCCGCCAGTTGCCGTGCCTGGCGGTGAGGTAGATGCCGGCCCAGTCCACCAGCAGGGCGACAGCGAACATCAGCACCTGGGCCCGGCCGCCGAGCAGCACCCCGCAGAGCAGCAGGGCCGCACCCGCCAGCAGCGGCAGCCAGGTGACCGCGATCTGGTGCCGCAGACCGGCGTCGCCGGTCGCGGCCACGGCGTACACCGTGAGGTGCACCCATCGGACGATGACGTAGGCGCACACCAGCACCACAGGGCCGTACAGGCCGCCGGGCGTGTCGTGCCAGGCTTCGGGAATGGTCAGGGCGACCACGAACATCGCCGCCATCGCACCGACCATTCCCGCCCGCAGCAGGCCTTTGTCGGCCCGGGAATGGTTGCCCAGCCAGGTGTAGCCGGACCACGTCCCCCACAGCAGGGCGAGGATCAACAATCCCTGCAGGACACCGTACGCGCTGTGCTCGTGCGCCAGAAATCCGGTGATCTGGGTCGTCGCGAAGACGTAGACGAGGTCGAAGAACAGCTCGAACGGCGTCGCGCGATGATCCTGGCCGACCGGGCGTACGGCGGGGAGGGAACGCTGCTTTCCCATGGCCAACTCTCCTTTCCGGTAACGGTTGTCAGGCTGGCACCAGGGCGTGCGACCGCGCCGGTACCCTGGGCCGCCGGCAGAAGTAGACGAATGCCGGCGGCACGTTGGCCCACACCGTGCGGCCGGCCACGACCTCCTCGAACCGGGCGTCCAGCGACCGTCGTAGTCGCCGGGCGGGCGGAGCCCAGCGGGCGAGGGTGTAGGCGAACGTGGCGAACGCGCCGTCCGGGGCGAGGCAGTCGGTGACGGCACCCAGGAGGTCGTCCTGCTGGTCCCCGGCGAACGCCGCCCACGGCAGGCCGCTCACGATCACGTCCGCGTGGTGGTGGCCCCGTTCGGCCAGCACTTCGCGGAGGTCGCGTGCGTCGGCCACAACGACGTCGGTCTGCGGGTACCGGCCGGCCAGGAGGCCCGCGAACCGTTCGTTGACCTCGACCGCGAGGTGGTGCCCGCGGCCGGCGAGCCGGCGCTGGACGGCGGCCGTGAACGCTCCGGTGCCGGGGCCGAGTTCGACGACCAGCGGATTCCCGTTGCGGGGCACGGGCGCGGTGATCAGGTCGGCCAGCGACGCGCCGCTGGGGGCGACCGCGGCGACGGTGAACGGGTCGCGGAGGAACTCTCGCAGGAACGCTGCCCGGTGCTCAGACCTCATCGCCCGGCTCCTTGCCCGGAGACCTGCGGCCGGGCCGACCCGGCGGCCCGGGTCAGGAGACGGGTGAGCCAGTCGCTGCGGGTACGCCGCGCCACGGCCGAGAGCCGCGCGTGCGGGTACAACGCGTCGAACCCGTGGAAGCCGCCGGCCCAGATGTGCAGCTCGGCCTGGCCGCCGGCGGCCCAGATGCGGCTGGCGTAGGCGACGGCCTCGTCGCGGAAGACCTCCGCGGTGCCGGCGTCGATGTAGACGTCCGGCAGGCCGGAGAGGTCACCGGCCGTGGCGGGTGAGACGTACGCGGGCACGGTGTCGCCGGCCGTGTCGCCGAGCACCGACCGCCATCCGAACTCGTTCATCTCCCGCGTCCACACTCCGGGCGCACCGGAGTACTGACGGCTGGACGTGGTGTCGTTGCGGTGGTCGAGCATGGGGCAGATCAGCACCTGGGCGGCGATCGACGGGCCGCCGCGGTCGCGGGCCAGCAGCGCGACCCCCGCGGTGAGGCCACCGCCGGCGCTGGCACCGGCGACCACGATGCGGTCCGGATCGACGCCCAGCTCGTCGGTGTGCTCCGCCACCCACAGCAGGCCGCGGTAGCAGTCCTCGACCAGGCTCGTGCCGGTGGCCTCCGGCGCCAGCCGGTAGTCCACGGAAACGACGACGGCGCCGAACAGGTCGAGCCACTCCAGCGGGATGTCGATCTGGGAGAAGCGATCGCCCATGACCATGCCGCCGCCGTGCATCCAGTAGACGCACGGCGCTGCGGTGGAGCGGTTCGGGCCCGCGGGGCTGAACACCGACAGCGGAATGCGCGTGCCGTCCGGGCCGGCGATGCCGACGTCGCGCCGGTCGATCGTGCGGCCCTCGAGCAGCGGCTCCACCGGCGCCGACGAGAACGGCCGGATCTGGGCGAGGACCTCATGGTTGAGCTCGGGCACGAGCGGCACGTCGGCAAGGAGCGTGCGCAGCTCAGGGTCGAAAGGGGGACTTGCCAGTGTCATGACGGATTCCTTCGCTGTGGGTGGTCGGGAACGGCCGGTTGTCCTTCGGCGGTCTCAGATGGCTTCCTTGCCGCCGATCGGCACTTCGTCGACGTATTCCGGCTCGCCCGCGATCAGCGGCTGGAGCTGCGCCATCAGCGTCCGCGCGGCGTCGGTGGCGAAGAACCCGTGGTGCGCCTCCTCGGTCGTCCAACCTTCGGTGACGTGGACGACGTCGGGGTTGCCGGCCGAGCGGCCGATCAGGAAGACGACGCAGTCCTCGTTCGCCAGCGACGGCGACGTGAGCAGGAAGCCGACCAGCTCGTCGCCCTTTCCGGGCTGGGCGGTCATGGTGGCGTGGAAGCCGTAGCTGATGGTCATCGGCCAATCTCCTCGTTCGGTGCCGCCGTGATCCGGCGGCGATCGACGTGATGTGTACGAGCTCCACTGTCGATGCGACCCGATCGGGCTTCATCAGTCATCCGACTTCGAGGATCCGGCCCGCCGGCGGCGGATGACCTAACCGGTCATGTCGGAACGGCCGGCGCGCGGGGCGGGTGTGACCGATCACAGCGACCCGGTTCTGGGCCGGTGGTGCCGCCCAGCGGCGGTACTCCGGCCGTCGGTTAGGTCGTTTGACGGATGCATGTGGTGCGGGCCGCGTTCCACCATCGATGACGTGACGCCATCAGGACGGGAAGAACCCGCATCGCCGCCCGCCGTGCTGCGTACGCGCGAGGTCCGCGACCGTGCCCTGTTCGACCTGGACGACGGGCCCGTCACGCCGTCGAACCGCGTCGATCTGGTGGCGACCACGCGTCTGCTCAACGTGCTGCTGGCCAGTTTGGTCGTGTCGTCGTTGCAGTACGAGCAGCACGCGATCGTCGTCCGCGCGCCGTCGGGCCGGCCGCTCGCGGAGTTCCTGTTCGCCTGCGCCGACGCGGACCGCGGTGGCGCACGGCTGCTCGCGGCGCGGATCCGGCAGCTCGGGTTCGCCGGCGAGTACGACCCGCAGCACCTGAGCGCCCGGTCCCGGGTCGCCTTCCGGACGTTCGGCGACGGCGACCTCGCCGGCATCGTGACGCAGAACCTCGTCGGGGTGCGGATTCTCGTTCAGACGTTGCAGGAGGCGGTGCGCTGGATCGGCAACGACGATCCCACCAGCAGGCGGCTGCTGGAGCGGCTGCTCGAGGAGAAGGAGACGCAGGCCGACGAGCTCAGCGCGCAGTCTTCTCAGCAGCAGGCGGCGACATCGCGTCCCGGAGTCCGGCCCGGGACGTGACGCCCAGCTTGGGGAAGATCCGGTACAGGTGAGCGCCGACTGTCCGGTGCGACAGATACAGGCGCTCGGCGATCTGCTTGTTCGTCATGCCGCTCGCCGCCAGCTGCGCGATCTGCAGTTCCTGCGCCGTCAACGCGCTCAGACCGCCCCGCTGCTGCGGGGCCGGCCGGTGCCCGGACGCGCGCAGCTCCCCGTCGACCCTGGCGAGCCACGGTTCGGCCGCCATGGCGGCGAATCCGTCGCGCGCGGCGAGAAGGTGCCGGCGGGCCTGCGCTGATGACCGGCTCCGACGGAGTTTCTCGCCCAGGACCAACTGCGCCCGGGACCCGTCGAAGAGCCACCGTTTCGCCGCGGCACCGGCCAGCACCGCTTCCAGACGGGTCGCCGGTTCATCGCCGTCGAGGACAAGAGCCTCGGCGCCGGCCTGGAGCAGGGCCATGCGCGGCGACAGCGCCGCCACGTTCGCGGTGCGCATCGCCTCGACGTGGGCCCTGGCCTCGACCGTACGCCCGGTGCGTACGGCCGCCTCGACCAGGTCGAACATGACCCACGTGCAGTGCGGCACATGAGAGGCGAGGACACCGGGCGGGCTCATGGCGGCGGCGTGCCCGAACGCGGCGTCGTAGTCACCCTGCCCCAGGGCGGCGAGCGCCCGCGGATGATGGGCGAACAGTGCGGCGGCCGCCACGCCACGGGGCAGCGCCCAGTGGGTGATCTCGTCGGCAAGCGCGTACGCCTCCTCGAGACGCCCCCGGCCGGCGGCGAGGATCGCCCGGTTGTACCGGAAATACCATGCGAAGAACGGAAAGCCGCTCGTGTCGCAGATCCGCTGCCCCTCGGCCGCGAGTTCCTCAGCCTCGTCCCACCGTCCGACCAGATAGTCGTCGAGGCACAGGTGCATCAGGGCCCCGAGGTGCCGGCGGGGTGCTCCGCCCTCCCGACCCTGCTGGACCAGGCGCCAGGACGACTCCCGGCAGTCGCCGAGGCGATCGAGATAGACCGAGGCCGTGCCGATCCGCATGATGCGGGTGGGGTCCGCATCGTCGGTCAGCGTCTGCAGGATCGCGTCGACCCTCGGCAGCGCAGCCGTCCCGGTGCGTACCGGATCGGCGAAACTCTCGCTCGCCAGCGCGAGTACGTCCGGCGGCTGGGGCTGGAGCCTTCGCAAGACGGAGAAGAACGGTTTCCAGTAGTCCGGCGTGCTCCCGTACCAGCACAACAGCAGCAGCGTGTGCATGGACTCGATGAGGGCGGGATCGTCGGCGCGGTAGCCGTGGTCGCCGGTCTCGATGGCGCCGGCCAGCAGCCGGTGCGCGGTATTCACGTCGCCATCCGTGTTGATCATGAGGAAGACGGCCGCGTTGGCCGCGTGCAGCGAGCCGGCGGAGTCCGGCGAAGCCCGGCGTGCATCGGTCAGCAGGATCTTGGCATCGTCGATGGCGCCGCTGGCCTCCGCGCCGATGTACGCCGCCTCCGCGAGCCGCCGTCCCCGGCCGGCGCTGGTGCTGCTCAGTTCAGCGGCGCGAACCAGGGCCGCGATCGCGGCGAGCGCATCCCCGCGGAGCATCACGCGATGCGCCGCGTCGTCGAGGAGTTCCGCCACCGCCTCGTCCAAGCCGGTGGCGGCCGCCGCCAGGTGCCATGCGCGGCGTTCCCGGTCTTCGACGAGGGCGCCTGCGAGGGCGATGTGCGCGCTGCGGCGTTCCTCATGAGTGGACATCGCCACGATCGCCGACCGGATCAGCGGATGCCGGAACGCCATCCGGGCGGTGGCGTCGTCCACGCGCACGAGATGCGCGCGCTCCGCGGGGGCCAGGTCGGCCAGGCTGGACCGGTCGGACAGGGCCGCGCGGAGCACCCGGACGTCGCCGGCGCCCTCGAAGGCAGCGAGCAGCAGTACCTGTCGGGTCGCTTCGGGCAGTCCGGCGAGGCGTGCCGCGAAGACCGCCTGTAGCCGGTCGCTGAGAGGGACCACCTCGGGTTGCGTCCCGGCGCGTTGAACGGAACCCAGCAGCGTGGACGGCAGCTCCAGCAACGCGAGGGGATTGCCCTGTGCGAGGTCGAGCAGGCGGCGCCGTACCGTCGCCGGCATCTGCGGGTGATGGGCGTCGACCAGCCGCCCGGCCGCCTCGTTGCCGAGCGGCTCGACGACCTGCTCCGACAGCCCGCGCAGGTCGAGGAAGCTCACCGTTTCCGTTCTGGCCGAGACCAGCAGCCCGGCCCGGCGGCCCGCCAGCCGCCGGGCGATGAATCCGAGGACGACCGCGGTCGCGCGATCGATCCAGTGCACGTCGTCGACCACCAGGACGACCGGCACGTCGGCCGCGACCTCCGCGACAAGCAGCAGCGCGGCGTTGCAGACCAGAAGGACGTCCGGAAGCGCGCCGGCGCCGAAGCCGAGCGCCACTGACAGCGCCTCGCGCGGACCGGACGGGAGACGGTCCAGGTCGGCGTGCACGGGCAGGAACAACTGGTTGAGACAGGAGTAGCTGACGTCGGCTTCGAACTCCGACCCGGACGCCCGCAGCACCCGCATCCCGGCGGAGATGGCGAGTTCCTCCGCGGCAGTCATGAGAGAAGACTTGCCGACACCCGGTTCGCCGCAGATCAGCCGGACGTCACCGCCACGTCGTACACCGTCGAGGAAGTCGGAGATCTGTGCCAGCTCAGCGTGACGCCCGAACAGCTCGATACCGGCCTCCCCGCACCTACACACCCGTTGTCTGCTTGTCGGCCATCAGCCGACCTCGTACCGACTACAGGACAACCAAGGGGTCTCTGTTCGGGCAGGCTACATCGGAAACCATCGCAGAAGCGGCCGGCCGGGCAGGCGGGCAGAATCAAGCAAGAGAAGGCGAGTTCTGATCAACCGCTGCTGGGGTTCGCCGGTGCGTTGGTTCGAGCATGAGGGTTGAGGCGGGCGGCGTCCCGGCGCGGCGGACCACCGAAGAGCCGGCGGTACTCGCGGCTGAACTGTGCCGGGCTCTCGTAGCCGACGCGGCGGCTGATCCCGGCGATGTCCCCGGGGTTCGCGGCGAGCAGCAGCCTGGCGCGTTGCAGTCGGATCTGTTTCTGGTACTGGATGGGGCTCATCGAGGTGACGGCCTGGAAGTTGCGGTGGAACGCGGAGACGCTCATGCCTGCCTGCTGTGCCACCTCCTCGACCCGGAAGCTTTGCGCGTAGTTGTCGCGGATCCACTGCACAGCGCGCGCGATGTGACTGAGGCTGCTGTCGGGCAGGCCGAACTGGCGCAGCATGCTGCTCTGTTCACCGGTGAGCAGCCGCCAGATGATCTCCTGCTTGATCAGGGGTGCGATCATGGGGATGTCCCGGGGCTGGTCGAGCAGGCGCACAAGACGGACGACGGCGTCGATCAACTCGGCGGGGGCGGTGCTGACGGCCAGGCCGGGCGGTGTGCCGGGAGAGGCGTCCGGCAGTCCCGCCGGGTCAGCCCGCAGGAGCACCTCGGCGACGACGGCCGGTCGCAGGGTCAGGCCGAAGCCGAGCGCGGGTTCCTCCGGACTGGCCCGAGCGAAGTACGCGGTCACGGGCAGGTCGAC
This sequence comes from Dactylosporangium sp. NPDC006015, assembly GCF_040614215.1. NCBI lineage: Bacteria > Bacillati > Actinomycetota > Actinomycetes > Micromonosporales > Micromonosporaceae > Dactylosporangium > Dactylosporangium sp. NPDC006015. The sequence continues at coordinate 434 of NZ_JBEXUD010000062.1, read as the reverse complement.
CGAGGCGATGACGTACTGCCCAGCGTGATATTCGTACAGCCGGTCGTTCAGCGCGAAGCGTTTGGTGCCCTGGGCGACGAGAGCCAGCACCTTGCCGTAGGTGGTCGGCGTCGGCGGGTTGGGCCGGTCTGCCCGGAAGATACGGACGTCATCGATGGGCGAGCTCAGATCGCGCCGAGCGTGACGGGCGAGCAAGTGGCGCAACTCGTCGAGCGGCATGGTCATCATTGAAGCATCGCTCAGGGCCGGAGCCCACCGCCCGCGACTCTGCGGCGCACGGCGGGATCGGTGGTGGATCGTCCATGGAAGCCGGAAGCGCCGGGAGCACACCGTTCCGTGCAGGGTGTCGCGGGGGGGGGGGGGCGCGGCCCCCCCCCCCCCCCCCCCCGCGGGGGGGGGGGCGGGGGGGGCGCCCCCCACAAACAAAGTAGGAA
>NZ_JBEXUD010000061.1:0-72995 GCF_040614215.1 Dactylosporangium sp. NPDC006015 | reverse complement strand
CCCGAACGTGTAGGAGAGCCGCCCGGAAACGACGCTGGCGGCGTTGCCGGTGCCGAGGTAGCCCTCGACGTTCTCCTCGGCGGCGGCGATGCCGGTGGCGTGGCGGCGCTCGTCGTGGTCGTCCTCGCCGTGTTCCTGGCGCTGCAGTACAACTGGGGCGGCGGCCAGGGAAACCGGAGCCCCGGCGACACGACGGGCACCACCGGCGCCGGCACCACCGGCGCCGGCACCGCCGCCGCGGGTGCCGCAGGCGGGAAGCAGACCGTCCAGGTGGGCAGGACCGCCTGGTACGCGGGCTTCCGCATCGACTTCGGCATGGCCACCTACGACCCCGGCGCCGAGCAGCCGGTGCGCGTCGAGCTGAAGGTCGGCAACCGCGGCCGGGAGGACGCCGACCTGCTCGGCATCACCGTCCCGATGTCGATCCGGTTCGGCGACAGGACGACGCAGGGCAGCTACACGGGGTCGCGCCGGGTCGGCGCCCGCTCCGACGTCGAGGTGGGGGTCGCCTTTCCGGTCAAGGGGCCGGTGAACCTCGCCGACGGGGTGCTGACCGTCGGCGGCGACGACCGCCTCACCGCCCAGATCCCGTTCCGGGCGGGCGCCTCGGCCCCGCCGGTGGTCGGCCCCGTGCAGATCCTGGCGCCGGCGACGGCCGCCACCGACGGGCTGACGTTCAAGAACGTCACCTGCGAGCTGCGCACCGACTTCCTCGACGCGCACCAGCAGGTCAGCGCGAAGGACCGGGCGATCGGCTGCGCGTTCGACGTGTCGTTCAGCGGCAGCCGGTACGCCGGCGTCGGCCCGGACGGGCTGCGGCTGGTCATGCCGGACGGCTCGGTCCGGGCGCCGCAGCGGTACCCGGCGTTCCACCTGAACAACGGCGAGGAGCGGCGCGACGAGCTGGTCGAGTTCGTGTTCGGCTGGCCGGTGACCGGACCGGGCGGGTTCGCGCTGCGCGTGTTCGACACCGACCTGCGCAACCCCGACCGCAAGGACCTCCCGCTCACATTGCCGTGACGCGGGCGCGGGGGCAGAATCCGGCCGTGGACTCTCCAGTACCGCCGCCGCGGGGCAAGCGCGGGATCATCGTCGGCGCCGCCGCCGTCACCGTCGCGGCGGCCGTCGTCGCGGGGCTGGTGATCGCCGGGCGCGACGGCGGCAGCGGCCCTGCCGCGGGCCCCGCGACGTCAGGTCCGGCGGCGACCGCCGGTACACCGGCGGCGAACGCCAACCCGGGCTCCCCCACCGCGGGCACGAGCGCCGCCACCACCGCCCCCGCACCGGGCAGCCCCGGCGCGCCGGGTGCACCGGCCACGACGGCGGCGGCGACGGTCGCGATGCCGAACCTGGTCGGCATGAACGCGGCGGCCGCCCGGATCGAGCTGGAGCGGCTCGGCTTCGGCGACGTGCGGTTCGGCTCGCAGGACGCCGCCGAGACGAGCGTCGTGCTGCCGCAGAACTGGACGGTGACCCGGCAGTCGGCCGCCGCCGGCGCGCGCGTGCCGACGACGACCGCGATCGTGCTGACCTGCACCCGCCGGGTCTGACCCGGTCCCTTCAGGTGGTCTGGGGGACCTTCGGCGTGATCAGGTGTGCGTAGCGGCGGGTGGCCACGAGCAGGAACCTGCCGTCGCCCTGCCGCGAGAACTGGCTTCCGACCAGGTCGACCACCGCGGCCTGCTGCGGCAGCGACTCGACGAACCGGCCGACCGACGCCCACATCTGCTTCTCGGTCGCCCCCTTGTGGAACAGGTAGGTCTCGAAGTACGTGATGTCCTGCGCCTTCGTGGTCTTGAGGTGCTGGCGCAGCGACCGGCGGATCGCGGTGTTGTCGTCCGCGAGCTCGGCGCGCGTGGCCGTGCCGGGCGACGGCCGGGCGCCGAGCAGCGACTGGAGCGTGGTGGCGTAGGCCGCCAGTGAGCCGCGGAGGGCGGCCGCGTAGTCCTCACCCTTCGCGACGCTCTTCTCGTCGGCCAGGAGCTGGTCGGCGATCTCGTCGATGTGGCCCAGCCGGGCCCGCATGGTCCGCTCGAACTCGAGGTCCAGGTCGGCCGTGCTGATGACGGGCAGCGACGACAGTGGCCCGTCGGGGAACACCCTGACGGTCAGCGCCTGGTCCTTGGCCGCGCCGCCGCCCCCGCCGACGCCCGTGTACGGGTTGCCGTCGATGATCATCCAGCTGACGGCGCCGACCTCGCCCAGGTCCGGGCGCAGCGCCGGCTCGGCGCGCTTGAGGTTGCCCACGATCTCGCCCAGCACGTCGCCGGTGACGGCCATCTTCCCCGCGACCGACGCGTGCCGGTCGGCCCCGTCCTTGTCCGTCTGGGCGAGCGCGCCGCGGTCGCGCGCCCCCAGGTACTGGGTGACCCGCGGGTCGCCGAGCAGCGCGCGGGGATCGTTGCCGGACAGGGCGGTGCCGGACTCGACCCGCAGTGACTGCTGGTGGACGAGGGCGGCGTCGATCTCGGTGAACTGGCCGGGCGTGAGCCCGACGGTGGCGCTGGTCAGCACGCGGACCTTGTACCTCGCGCCGCCGTCGAGGACCACGTGCACCTCGCCGGTGCCGATCCGCTTGTTCAGCCTGCCCGTGTGCGTGGCGTCGGCGTACAGGTCGACGAGGTTGCCCGGGGCCAGCCGGTATTCGGGTTGCATCGCAGCTCCTTCGTGCTCGGTGGGTTCGCGGCGATGGAGACGTGGCGAGTAGCGGGTTCGATACGGAGTGTCGCCATCCTGACATCACTGCGTGCCGGGGCGATCACCCTGAGCCAATGATGATTGCCGATGTTGACCCGACCGCAGTGACGGTCGTAGTTTTCATCGACATCAATGGTCGATGAGAAGAATTTCCGTCGGCCGGACGTTCAGGAGGCACCGCCATGCCATCGAAACGTGCCCTGCGCCGCCCGCTGCTCGCGGGCGCCGCGCTGGCTCTCGCGAGCGCGCTCGGCGCCGTCGCGGTCACCGCGGCCACCGCCGGCCCGGCCCACGCGGCCCCGAACAGCTGCGGCTTCGTGTTCGACGACTTCAACTACAGCTCGTCCGCCGACGGGAACTTCACCGGCCACGGGTGGACCCCGCGGGGTAACGCCGGCGGTCCCGGCGTCCCGGGCGCCACGTGGGCGCCCGGCAACGTCACGTTCCCGACGTCCGGCGGCCAGAAGGTCATGCAGCTGACCGCGTCGACGAACGGCACCGGCGCCGGGACGCGGCACGCCGAGGTGTACTCGAACCAGAAGCGGTACTTCGAGGGCACCTACGCCAGCCGGATCCGCTTCGCCGACGCGCCGGCGAGCGGCGACGACGGCGACCACATCAACGAGACGTTCTTCGCGATCAGCCCGCTCAACGGCGACCTCGACCCGACCTACAGCGAGCTGGACTTCTCCGAGTACCTGCCGAACGGCGGCTGGGGCGAGGCCGGGCCGATCAACTACCAGACGAGCTGGTACACGTACCGCAACGAGCCGTGGCTGGCCGACAACACCCACTCCGAGCAGCGGCGCAGCATCGACGGCTGGCACGACCTGGTGGTCCAGGTGTCCGGCGGGCACGTCAAGTACCACATCGACGGCGTCCTCGTCGGCGACCACTCCGGCAAGTTCTACCCGCGGCAGACGATGACCGTGAACTGGAACCTGTGGTTCATCGACCTCGCCACCCACACCGGCGGCACCTCGACCTACGTGCAACAGGTCGACTGGTTCCTCTTCGCCCGCAACCAGGTGCTGTCGCCCGCCGCGGCAACGGCCCAGGTCAACACCTACCGGGCGGCCGGCAACACCTTCACCGACACGTTCGACACCGCCCCGGCGTGCGGCGGCCAGTCCGGTACCTCGGCGATCATCGGCAACGGCAGCAACCGCTGCGTCGACGTGCCGAGCTCCAACGCCACCGACGGCAACCGCCTGCAGATCTGGGACTGCAACGGCACCGGCGCCCAGCAGTGGACCTTCGCCGCCGACGGCTCGCTGCGCGCGCTCGGCAAGTGCATGGACGTCTCCGGCGGCGGCACCGCCGACGGCACGGTCGTGCAACTGTGGACCTGCAACGGCACCGGCGCGCAGAAGTTCACGCTGACCGCCGCCGGCGACCTCGTGAACCCGCAGTCGAACAAGTGCGTCGACGTGCAGAACGTGGCCACCGCCAACGGTTCGAAGCTGCACATCTGGACCTGCAACGGCGCCAGCAACCAGAAGTGGCACCGGTAGCACCGGCTGCTCGCCTTCGCCGGGGCGGCCGCTGTACGGGCGGCGGCCGCCCCGGCGTCTCTCAGCCTGGCCTGTTAGCCCGGCGTCACAGGCCGGGCAGCATCGCGATCGCCGGCGTGCGTGGCCTCGCGACGCCGGCGCGCTCGTCGAGCAGGCGGTTGGCGTTGCGGGTGGTGAGGGCGCGCCACGCCGGGTCGACGGTGCGGGCCTGGGCGAGGGCGCCGGCGGCCGGGGTCCAGCAGTAGTCGCTGCCGTACAGGACCCGGTCGTCGCCGAACGCGCGGGTCAGCGCCGGCGCGGCGTGCGGGAACGGGGTGCCCGCGATGTCGTACCAGAGGCCGGCGAGCTGCTCGGTGACGGCCGGGCCCGGCACCTGCTCCGGCAGCAGGCCGCGGAACAGCTCGAGACGCTCGGCGAGCACCGGCAGCGCGCCGCCGCTGTGCGAGAAGACCCAGCGGATGTTGCGGTGCCGGTGCACGGTCCCGCTGAGGACGAGGTCGGCGGCCGCCCGGGCCGAGTCGAAGATGAACTCCAGCATCGGCCGGGGGCGGCCGCCCGAGACCCGTTCCCAGTTCGGCGGCGACACCGGGTGCACGAACACGATCGCGCCGCGGCGGTCGAGCTCCGCGTACAGCTCGGCGTAGCGCGGGTCGCCGAGGTACACGCCGTGCGCGTTGCTCAGCACGGCCACGCCGGCGGCGCCGAGCTCGTCGAGTGCGTACGTCGCCTCGGCGAGCGCACCCTCCACGTCGGGCATCGGCAGCGCGGCGAAGTGGCCGAAGCGGTCCGGGAACCGTTCCACGACCCCGGCGGAGAACCGGTTCAGGGACCGGGCGAGGGCGCGGGCGGCCGCGTCGACGCCGAAGTGGGTGCCGGGCGAGGAGACCGACAGCACCGCGCGGGCGATCCCGGCCTCGTCCATCATCGCGAGGTGCTCCGGCACGCTCCAGGTGGCCCAGCGGGGCATGCCTTCGGGGTGGACGTGGCCCGCGCGGGTGGCCGCCTCGACGTACTCGGGCGTGACGAAGTGCGAGTGCACGTCGACGAGCTGATGCTCTGGGGCGTTCGCGTTCATGCCGTCACCTCCGCTGCGCTCCGGCGCCGGCCTGAACTCCACCTGCAACACTGATTCGCGGCTCCTCCGCTACGCTCCGGACCGCTCATGCCGCCACCTCCGCCACGAGCAGGCCGGTGGAGGCGGCGACCGCCCTGCTCTCCCGCAGCCGCAGGCCGGCGTCGGCGAACAGCGCGGCGAACTCGGCCTCGGTGCGCTCCCGCCCCGGGTGCAGGGTCAGCATGATGAGGTCGCGGAGCTTGCCGTCGTGCGGGGTGTCGCCGGCCGGCAGGATCGCGTCGACGACGAGCAGGACGTCGCCCGGGCCCATGGCGCGCCGGATGTTGCGCAGGATCGTCGCGGACTGGGCGTCGTCCCAGTCGTGCAGGATCATCGACATCAGGTACACCTGGCCGTGCCCGGGGACCTCCTTGAAGAAGTCGCCGGCGGCGAGCCTGGCCCGGTCCGCGACCCCGGCGGCGCTGAGCACCCCGGCGGCGTGCACCACGACGTCCGGCCGGTCGAAGACGGTCACCTCGAGGTCCGGGTAGCGGCGCAGCAGCGCGGCGGCCAGGTGCCCGCGTCCGCCGCCGACGTCCACGAGCGAGCGGACACCACTGAGGTCGTGCGCCTCGACGGTCGCCGCGTGCAGCTCCCGCGACAGGTCGCCCATCGCGCCGGCGAACACCGCGGCGCGGGCCGGGTCCTCGGCCAGCCGGCTCCACCAGTCCGCGCCGCCGTGCAGGTGCGGGAACGCGGGCGCGCCGGTCTGGACGCTGTACAGGAGCCCGCCGAGCGCTGCGTGCCGCTGGGTGTCGCCCCACAGCCGGGCCCAGTTGCGCAGCGACCCTTCCACGCCGGCGCGGAGCGCGTCGGAGAGCGGCGTGCTCCCGTACGTGCGGGGCGCCACCTCGGTGAACACCCCCTGCGACGCGAGGGCCCGCAGCAGCCGGTGCAGGGCGTCCGGGTCGGTGCCGGTGTGCCCGGCGAGCTCCTCGACCCGGCGAGGCCCGCCGGCGGTCAGGTCCGCGAGCCCGAGCTCCGCGGCGACCGCCACCGCCTGCGTGACCAGGGAGGCGTGCAGCATCCGCATCATCCGCGCCCGCACCGCCGCCGCCTCAGGCGCGGCTTCCGCCTCGGGTGCGGCGGCCGGTGGCGCAGTTGTGGAGAGAACGGTCATCGCACACCTCCGGCGACTCGGTGATCGGCGACGTCATCCGTGATGACATCGGTGACGTCGGTGATGACGCCGGCGGCGGCCCGGTCGGCGGTGACCCGCTCGGCGAGGTAGGCGGCGATCGCCGCGACGCTCGGGCGGTCCCACAGCAGCGAGCTGGGCAGCGCGAACCGCGCCCGCCGGTGCAGCCGCTGCCGGATCGACTCCGACAGCAGCGAGTCGACGCCGAGCTCCGACAGCGGGCGGTGGGCGTCGATCGCGGCGGGGTCGAGGCGCAGCTCGTGGGCCACGACCTCGCGTACCGCGGCCTCCACCTGCTCGGCGAGGTCGTCCCCGGTCAGCTCGGGCCAGCCGGCCACCTCCGGCGCGCCGGCGTCCCCCGCCGGCACCTCGGCGTGCGACACCACGCCGAACCGGACCCCGAGCAGCTCGGCGAGGACCACCCCGTCGAGCCCCGCGACGCGGACGTCGACCACCGTGTCGCCGGACGGCTCGACGGCGACGAGGTCGACCCCGACGAGTGCCTCGTCCGGCGGCGGCCCGGCGACCGCGACGTGCCGCAGCCGCCCCGGCATCCGCAGCCGGGCCGGCGCCGGGAACGTGACCGGCGCCGCCGACAGCCCCGCGTCGAACAGCGACGCCCACGTGCGCACCGGCATGAGCCCGTCGGGGTCGGCGGCGATGCGGGCCACCACCCGCCCACCGGTCCGCCGGACCTCACGCACCACCCACGGGAACCCGATCCCGACCACGCCGATCTCGCGCAGCAGGTCCATCACCCGCTCGGCCGGCACCACCACCGCCCCGGCCGGCGGCAACTCCAACCGCCCGATCCCCACAACCCCGCCGCTGGCGGTGGCGGTGGCGTGGGTGGCCCAGGCGGAGTCGGAGCCGCCGGCCAGCCGGGAGCTGAGGCGGACCGCGCCGTCCTGGCGGACGACCTGCACGTCGCGCGGGGCGCCCAGGGTGAGCGGCACGCGCAGCGTGACGTCGGTCAGGGCCGGCGTCTCGGCGGCCGCGAGCAGGGTCGTGAGGACCACGGCGGCGGGCAGGACCTCGGTGCCGAGGACCCGGTGGCCGCCCGGGTACGGCCGGCTCCCCTCGTCCAACCGCGTCTGCCACAGCCACACGGGGTCGGTGCCCTGCACGACGGTCCGCCGGCCGAGCACGGTGTGGGCGGTGACGTCGTGCTGCTGGACGGGCTCGGCGGTGGCGGGCTCCGGCTCGGCCCAGAAGCGGCGGTGCTGCCACGCCATCGGCGGCAGCTCCGCGCGGCCGCCGCCGGGGAAGACGAGCGACCAGTCGACCGGCACGCCGGCGCAGTACAGCGCGCCCAGGGTCCCCAGCATCGTGGGCCGCTCCGGTTGGTCGCGGCGCAGGGTCGGCAGGACGGTCGCGCCGTCCGCGGTCTGCAGGATCGAGTGCGCGACGACCGGGTGCGTCGACACCTCCAGGAACACCCGGTGCCCGTCGTCGGTCGCGGCCCGCACGGCCTCGGCGAAGCGCACCGGGTTGCGCAGGTTCGCGGCCCAGTAGGCGGCGTCGCGCGGCGGGTCGGCCCGGGGGTCGGACAGCGTCGTGCCGTAGGCGGGGACCGTGCCGGTCCGCGGGGCGACCTCGACCGCGAGCAGGCCCGGCACGAGCGGGTCCATGTGCGGGCTGTGGAACGCGACGTCGGTGTTGACCCGCCGCGCGGTGAGCCCCGAAGCGGCGAGGAAACGGTCGAGGGCGGCCGCGTCGCCGCTCAGTACCGTCGAGGAGGGCGAGGCGGAGATCGCGGCCACGACGTCCGGTGCGTCGGCCAGGCGCGCCGACGCCTCGGCGAACGGCAGCCCGACCAGCGCCATCGCGCCCTTGCCGGCGGCGTCGCGCAGCAGCCGGGAGCGGCGGCAGATGAGCCGGGCGGCGTCGGTCAGGTCGAGCCGGCCGGACACGACCGCGGCGGCGATCTCGCCCACGGAGTGGCCGATGACGGCGGCCGGTCGCAGCCCGTACGACATCCAGACGCGCGCGAGGCCGACCTGCATCAGGAACGTGAGCGCCTGCACCCGGCCCACCTCCTCCAGGTCGCCGTCGGCGATCACCTGGCGGGGCGACACCCCGAGCTCCTCGCGGTAGACGGCGTCGACCTCGGCGAACGTGCGCGCCAGCTCCGGCTCGGTCGCCAGCAGCTCGCGGCCCATGCCGATCCACTGCGCGCCGTGGCCGGAGAACACCCAGACGACCGGGGTGTCTCCGCCGCGCGGCGCGCGACCCTGGACGACACCGTCCGCGGGGCGGTCGGCGGCCACGGCGGCCAGGCGCTCGATGAGCTCGTCGCGGTCGGCGGCGACGACGGCCGCGCGGACCGGCAGCCCGGTGCGGACCCGGCCGAGGCTCGCGCCGACGGCGTCGAGCGGGTCGCCGCCGGCCGTCACCCAGCCGGCGAGGCGGTCCGCGGTGGCGCGCAGCCCGGCCTCGGTCGCCGCGGACAGCGGGAAGAGCCGCACGCCGGCCGGCGCGGGGACCGCACGGGTCGCGGTGGGCGCCTCCTCGATGATGAGGTGCGCCAGGGTGCCGCCGTAGCCGTAGTTGCCCACCCCGGCGCGGCGCGGGCGGCCGGGCGTCCGCGGCCACGGGGTGCGGTCCCGGGTGACGCGCAGGCCCGAGCCGTCCCACGGGATGCGCGGGTTGAGGCCGGCCCGCGACAGCGTCGCGGGGATCATGTCGTGGCCCAGCGCGAGGACGAGCTTCATGACGCCGACGACGCCGGACGCCGCCTCCAGGTGGCCGAGGTTGGACTTCACGGAGCCGATGAGGCACGGCTCGCCGCCGGCCCGGCCGGCGCCGACGGTCGCGGCGAGCGCGGCGACCTCGATCGGGTCGCCGACGCCGGTGCCGGTGCCGTGCGCCTCGATGTAGCCGATGGAGTCCAGCGGCACGCCGGCGTTGCCGGCGGCCTGGCGCATCAGGTGCGCCTGGGCGGTCTCGCTGGGGGCCATGATGCCGTTGGTGCGCCCGTCCTGGCAGACGGCGCCGCCCCGCACGAGCGCGAGGACCTGGTCGCCGTCGCGGATCGCGTCGCTGTGCCGCTTCAGGACGAGCACCGCGCAGCCCTCACTGCGGACGTAGCCGTTCGCTGCCGCGTCGAACGCCTTGGAGGTGCCGTCCGGCGACAGCGCGCCGGCGGCCTCGAGGATCAGCGCGAAGCTCGGACTGGCCACGAGCATGACCCCGCCGGCGACGGCCAGGGACGTCTCACCGGCGCGCAGGCTCTGGCACGCCTGGTGGACGGCGACGAGCGACGCCGAGCAGGCCGTGTCGACGGTGATGCTCGGGCCGCGCAGGTCCAGGGCGTACGAGACCCGGTTGGCGACGGCGCACATCGACGCGCCGATGCCCGTCCAGGCCTCGACGTTGGGCAGGTCCTCCAGCAGCCGGCGGCCGTAGTCGTCGCAGCAGACGCCCATGAAGACGCTGCCGTCGGTGCCGGCCAGGCTCGCGGGGGCGATGCCCGCGTGCTCCAGCGCCTCCCAGGCGACCTCGAGCGTGACCCGCTGCTGCGGGTCCATGAGCTCCGCCTCGCGGGGCGAGATGCCGAAGAACTCGGCGTCGAAGCCGGCGATGTCGCTCAGGTAGCCGCCGGCGCGCACGGCCCGGGCGACGGCGGCCGCGTAGGCGGGGCCCCGGGCGGCGTACGCGTCCCACCGGCCGTCAGGCACGGCGCCGATCGCGTCGCCGCCCTCGTCCAGCAGCCGCCACAGCGCTTCCGGCGCGTCGATGCCGCCGGGCAGCCGGCAGCCCATGCCGATGATGGCGATCGGTTCGGCGCTGGTGTTCATGTCAGCCCTCCTGGACTCTGCTGGGTGGGGCCGGCGGTGACCGCCGCGCCGATCCACGCGGTGACGCCCTGCCCGGCGGCGAAGCGCGGCGGGCGGGCGCGGTTGGACCAGACCGTCTCCGGGCGCCGCTGCAGCAGCACGAGCCCGTCGTCGCCGAACGCGAACTCGACGTCCTGGGCGCGGCCCTCCTCACGTTCGACGCGCTTGCCGAGCGCGGCCAGCTCGAGGACCTCGTCGTCGCTGAGGCACAGCCGCTCCCGCCGCGCGCCGGTGACCGCGACGGCGAGGTGTCCGCGGCGGTATTCGATGCGTTTGTCGCCGGCGACCCGTTCGAGGACGGTGAGGCCGACCTTGTCGACCGTCCACCGGTCCGGGGTGATCTCGCCGCCGACGACGGCGAGGCCGAGCCCCCAGCCGGCCTCCACCACGATGCGGGACCGGTCGCCGGTGACGGGGCTGACGGTGAACATGACGCCGGCGGCGCGGGCCCGGACCATCCGCTGCACCACGACCCCCATCCCGGTGCCCGGGGAGCGCGCGGTGCCGGTCCAGCACCGCCGGACTTGGTCGAGGACCGCCTCGGCGCCGGTGACGTCCAGCCAGGTGTCGAACCTGCCGGCGAGGCTGGCCGTGGTGCCGTCCTCGGTGGTGCCGCTGGAGCGCACGGCGACGGCGACGTCCTTGCCGCCGCCGAGTCGCTCGTACGACTGGCGCACGGCGTCCGCGACCGCCGCGGGCACGGTGCCGCGGGCGGCGACGAACGCCCGGTGCGCCGGCACGGTGACGACGAACCCCGCGGAGACCGGCAGCCCGGCCCTGGCCAGCCCGGCGAGCCCGGCCGCCTTCCCGCCGGCCTCGGCCGGGTCGGCGCAGGCCGGGTCGTCGAGCGCTCGGGTGAACACGGTCACGCCGCCGGTGCCGAGCCGGCGCCGGGCCCGGGCACCGCGGCGCGGAGCACCGTGACCTCGCCGGTGGTGCCGTCGAGGCGGACCTCGTCGCCGGTGCGCAGCCGGACCGTGGCGAAGCCGGTGCCGACGACGGCCGGCAGCCCGTACTCGCGGCAGACGATCGCGGCGTGGCTCATCATCCCGCCGATGTCGGTGATCACACCGGCCACTGTGGACAGTGCGGGTCCCCACGACGGCGCGGTGATCGGGCAGACGAGGATCTCGCCGGGACGCACGTCGCCGAGCTCGCGCTCGTCGCGCAGCAGCCGCACGGTGCCCTGCGCGACGCCGGGCGACCCGCCGATCCCGCTGACGGCCGCGGCGTCGTCGCCGCCGGTGCCGCCGAGCCACGCCTCGACCCGTTCGGTGGTGATGCCGTAGTTCATGATGGCGAACGGGTCGGTGACCTCGTCCGGCGGCAGCCCGTAGGCCGGCTGCGGCGGCGCGGCCCGCAGCGCGGCGACGATGCCGCGACGGCGCCCGACCTCCGCCGCCCACCGCCCGGCGCCGCGCGGCGGCACCCCGATCGCCCACGACTGCACGACGTCGTGCAGGACGGCCTCGAGCTCGAAGCGGTTGAGGAAGAACAGGTCGTCGCGTTCGCGGGCGAAGCCGGCGGCGACGAGGAAGTCGCCGAGCTCCCACAGCTTGCGCCACAGCACCGCGTGCGCCCAGTGCTCGACGTGGATGTTATGTTCCTCGATGTACGGGAAGACCCGGCGGGCCAGGGCGAGCAGCTCGTCGAACTGGGCCGCCTCGTCGGGGGTGAGCAGCGCCCGGTGCTCCGCGACGATCGCGTCGCGCTCGGCCCGCAGCCTCGCCACCGGCCGGCGGATGTCCTGCCCGGCGCGCAGCCGCTCGGCGTAGCCCGCGATGCCGGCCAGGGGGATCGCCGGGTTGCCGATCCAGGTGTCCTGGTCGTGGCCGAAGCCGTACTCGGCGAAGTAGTGGAACCAGGGGTCCTTCGCCGCGTCGTAGGCGGCCAGCCAGCGGCGCCCGGCCTCGGTGCCGCCGAGCGCGTCGAACACCTTCTGCGGCGCGTCGGCGACGAGCGCGTCGTCGACGCCGAGCTGCACGGCGAGCGCGGCGAGGTCGCGCAGCTCGTCGTCGGGGCGGAAGGCCAGCACGTCGATCCCGGCGACCATCCGGGCGATCCGCTGCTCGCCGATCTCCGGGAACGCCTGCTTGCAGAACTGGAAGAACGCGATGTAGCCGCCGTACCCGAGGTTGAGGAACTCGAAGTGGTGCTGCCACACCAGGAACAGGTCGTCGATCAGCCGCCGGTACGCGGCGACGACGTCCCAGCCGGTGGAGCGGCCCCGCCCCTCGGTGACGACCTCCATCGGCTCCAGCTCCGGCAGCGGCGGGAAGGACACCTGCCGCATGTCGTCGACGACGGCGCCGACCTTCGCCTTCCACCGGTCGTACAGCTCGTCCCAGTGCTGGTAGTAGTAGCCGGCGCGGGCCTGGAAGTGTTCGGCGCGGCGGGCGATCTCGTCGGGGTCGGTGACCGGGACGGGGGCGATGTACACGTAGCCGTGCTGCACCCGCAGGTCCAGGCCGAGCGACGACGGCAGGGCGAAGATGCGGGTGCTGTTCTGCCCCGCGCCGAGGTACGCGGCCTCGGCCACGACGCTGCCCAGCGGGTAGCAGCCGCGGGACCAGTGCATCGTGTCGGCGAACCACAGCCGGCCGTCCTCGGCCTGGCGGGTCTCGGCGTCGGGCACCAGGTAGTACGGGTACATCGCCGCCCAGCCCTCACCGCCGGGCGGTGGCGCGATCTCGTGGAAGGACGGGAACCGTCGCTCGGCCATGACTGACCTCCGTTCGCTGTCGCGGGTCAGTCCAGACCCTGCCAATGGGTGCCGGACGCCAGCTCCTCGTCGATCTTCTGCACGAGGTTCTGGTCGATCCGGCGGATGTCCTGCACGGTGTGCCGCACGCCGGTGCGCTCCATCTCGGCGCGCTGGAAGTTGTGCGGCAGGCTGGCCGGCACCCCGGCGAACCCGGCGCCGAGCGCCTTGCACACCTCGGCGACCCGGTTGATGTCGTCGATGAACAGCGCCTGGTGGTACTGCAGGCCGAAGACGTCCCGGACGATCTCCTTGACGCCGGGGCGGACGTCGTTGACGTCGACGTAGGGGATCTCGGCGTCGAAGTAGCGCGCGAGGTGCCCGAGGTGGGTGTCGAACGTGTACTCGCGGTGCCGCCCGCCGTAGCAGGTCAGCCGGGCGCCGGTGGCGTGCAGCGCGGCCAGCATCTCCTCGGCGCCGGGCGACACCTCGACCGGGTGGTCCTTGAGGTACTCCTCGCGCTCGCGGAAGAACGCGGCGATGGTGTCCTTCGCCGACCACGGCAGCCGGCACGCCAGGGCCATGTTCTGCCCGGCGGCAAGCTGCGGCGAGCCCCACACGCCGCGTTCGACCTCGGCGGTGTACGTGCCGCCGTGCTTGGTGACGAACCGTTCGATGACGGGGCTGTACGTGTCGTTGAGCAGGACCCCGTCGCTGTCGATCGCGATCAGCCGGATCGTGCGCAGTGCGGTCATCGTCCCTCCAGAAGGTGTCGGTCAGGCGTTGCGGTCAGGCCGTGTCTCAGGCCGTGTTTCAGGCCGTGTTTCAGGCCGTGTCTCAGGCCGTGTCTCAGGCCGTGTCTCAGGCCCTGGTCAGCACCAGCGCCGCGTTGTGGCCGCCGAAGCCCATCGACGTGCTGACCGCGACGTCGAGCGCGGCGGCGCGCGGCGCGCCGTGGACGACGTCGAGGTCGAGCTCGGGGGCGAGGCGGGTCAGGTTCGCGGTCGGCGGCACGCTGCGGCCGGCGAGGGCCAGGGCCGTGTACGCGGCCTCGATCGCGCCGGCCGCGGCGAGCGGGTGGCCGGTGACCCCCTTCGTGGACGTCACCAGCGGGCGGTCGCCGAGGACCCGGCGCAGCGTCCGGCCCTCCACCAGGTCACCGATCGGGGTGGACGGGCCGTGCGCGTTGACGTGGTCGACGTCGCCCCCGCCGACACCGGCGTCGCGCAGCGCGGCCCGCAGCGCCCGTTCGATGCCCTCGCCGCCGGGCTCGGGCGCGGTCGGGTGGTGGGCGTCGGTGCTGGCGCCGTACCCGCGGACGACGGCGTGGATCGGGGCGGTGCGGGCACGGGCGTCCTCCTCCCGCTCCAGGACCAGCACGGCGGCGCCCTCGGCGGGCACGAACCCGTCCCGGTCGGCGTCGAACGGCCGCGACGCCCGGGCCGGGTCCGCGGACCGCCCGGACAGCGCGCCCATCCGGCCGAGCCCGGCGACGGCGAGCGGGGTCAGCGCCGCCTCGGTGCCGCCGGCGAGCACGACGTCGCAGTCGCCGCTGCGCAGCAGCTCGCGGGCCGCGCCGATGGCGGTCGCCCCGGACGCGCACGCGGTCGCGGTCACCCAGCTCGGGCCCTTCGCGCCGACGTCGATCGCGACCTGCCCGGCGACCATGTTCACCATGTACATCGGCACCGTCAGCGGCGAGACCTGCCGCGGCCCGCCGTCGAGCAGGGCGGCCTGCGCGGCGAGCAGCGCGGGGATGCCGCCGAGGGAGTTGCCGATCACCACGCCGACGCGGGCACCGTCCCAGGTGCGCGGGTCGCGGCCGGCCCCGGCGAGGGCCTGCCGGGCGGCGACGATCGCGAACTGCACGAAGCGCTCCAGCTGCCGTGCGGTGAACCCGCCGAGCAGCGCGCCGGGGTCGAATCCCGGGACCCGGCAGCTGAAGTCGACCGGGCCGCCGGCGAGGCCGGGATCCGGCGCGGCGCAGGAGACGCCGGACCAGACCCGCTCGCGGTTGGCGGCGACGCCGATCCCGGCCGGCGTCACCAGGCCGAGGCCGGTGATCGCCGCGCCGAAGCCGGGCCGGGTCGCGGGCGGCATCAGGCCACCGCTCCCCTGGCGGCGAGCACCCCGGCGGCGTCGGTGACGGTCATCGTGTCGTGCAGCGCCCCGTCGTCGAGCGGCACCCGGAACTGGTTGCCCAGCACCAGGATCAGCTCGACGAGCACGAGCGAGTCGAAGTTCAGGTCGGCGAAGGTCGCGTCGGGGCGCAGCGCACCCGCGTCGACCTTGAAGTCCTCCACCAGGATCTCGGCGATCCGTGCCTCGATGGCCTGCATCATCGTCCTCTCGGCTGGTCGGTCCCGCCGCCGGACCGGCGGCGCACGGCGGCTGGCGGCTCGGTCAGGTCCGGCCCCTCCACCGGGGCGGTCTCGGGGATGGCGGGGGGCGGGGGTGTGGGCAGGTCGGGCCAGACGGTCGCGGCGGAGCCCCAGGTGAGGCCGCCGCCGAACGCCGCCAGGACCACCCGGTGCCCGGGCCGCAGGTGCCCACCGGCCATGCCGTCCGCGAGCGCGAGGGGCACCGACGCGGCGACCGTGTTGCCGACGGTGGCGATGTTGCTGACGAACCGCTCGGCCGGCACCCGCAGCTCGCGGGCGACGGCGGCGAGGATGCGGGCGTTGGCCTGGTGCAGCACCCAGCGGTCGACGTCGCCGGGCGCCCAGCCCGCGTCGGCGGCGCTGTCCCGGGCGGTGGCCGCCATCCGCGTGACGGCCTGGCTGAACACGGCCCGGCCCTGCATGCGGAAGTACAGGTCGCTCTCCTTGACCGGCTGCCCGGTGGCCCGCTGGCGGGACCCACCGCCGGGGATCTCGATCAGCCGGTGCCGTGCGCCGTCGCTGCCGAGCCGGACGCCCGCCAGCGCGCCGGGTTCGCCCGCGGCGCCGGCGCGCAGCACGACCGCGCCCGCGCCGTCGCCGAAGACCGCCCGGGTGGTGAGGTCGTCGGGGTCGAGCACCGTGGTGAAGGCGTCGGCCCCGATCACCAGGGCGCTGCGCGCGGTGCCGGCGGCGAGGAGTCCGGCCGCGGCGCCCAGCGCGTACAGGAAGCCGGTGCACACCGCCCCGACATCGAACGCGGCCACCGGCCCGAGCCCGAGCCGCACCGCGACCTGCGGGGCGACCGCCGGGCTGAGCTGGTCGGGCGTGCCGGTCGCCACGACGACCGCGTCGACCCCGCCGAGGCCGGCGCTGGCGAGCGCCCGCCGGCCGGCGGCGACGGCGAGGTCGCCGGTCGCCTCGCCGGGGCTCACCACGTGCCGCCGCTCGATGCCGGTGCGGGCCCGGATCCACTCGGCGTCCGCCTCCCACCACGCGACGAGCTCCTCGTTGGGCACGACCACCGCCGGCAGGCACGCCCCGATCCCGGCCACCACCGCGGCCGGCGCGCCGGGCGTCATCGTGGGCTCCGGTGCGCGGCGGCGACCGTGATCCGTGCGGTGGCCACGTCGGCGCCGGACTGGGTGCAGCGCACGTCGACGGTCCAGCCGGCCGGGCCCGCGCCGACCGGCTCGGCGGTCAGCGTGAGGGGCAGGTCGAGCTCGGCGTACCGGGCGAAGGTGGCGTCGAGTGCGACGAGGCTCGTGCGGTCGGGCCCGGCGCCGCCCCACGCGTGGGTGGCGAGGACGGCGAGCTGGCGGGCCGCCTCGGTGAGCACCATCGCCGGCACGTGGTCCTGGGCGTGGTCGAACAGGCTCGGGTTCTCCACCGGCACCCGCAGCCGCGCGGTGACCGGCCCGCCCGCCGCGCCGACGTCCAGCAGCACCGCGTCGGTGGCCCGCAGCCGGCCGACCCGCCGCGGGTCCACTGGCACACCCGGGGTCGGCGGCAGCCCGTCGGAGCTCGGCGGCGGGTCGCCGCCGGGGCGGGTGCGGCGGCGCACGGAGGCGTAGGCGGCGGCGGTCACGTAGCGCACGTCCATCCGGACCTGCCCGACCCACGCGTGCCGCGCCCACAGCCCGAAGTCGTAGCTCAGGCCGCTGAGCCGCCCTCCGATGCGGGTCTCGCCGCCGGTACCGGCGGTCAGCTCCAGCTCGGTCGGGTCGTCGCCGGGCGCCGTGACGGGGAACCGCGCGGACCACTCCCGCAGCACGAACCGGTCGCCGGCGGGGACGCCGAACAGCACGTGCGCGGCGTACGTCTCCGCCTGCCGGGCGCACTCCAGCAGCAGCATCGGGTCCAGGTCGCGGCTCGGGCCGGTGTGCCCGCCGTAGTGCGGGTGCGCCGGCGGGAGCAGCGCCGCGGCGACGAACCCGCCGTCGCCGGTGGGCACCAGGTCGGCGAGGAACGTCTCGCCGGCGTGCCGGCGGTGCAGCAACGTGCGGTCCACCGTCGTGGCGTACCGGAGCGGCGTCGACATCGAAGCTCCTCTCCTCAGACCAGGACCGGGTCGCCGACCACGGCCGCGAGCACAGCGGCGGCCGGGCTCACCGGATCGCGGGCGAACAGGGTGGTGAGGCACCGGTGCGGGTCGGCGTACGGCGCCGGGCCGGCCAGCCGCCGGGCCGCGGCGGCGACCTCGCCCGCGACCGGTGGCGGGCCGCCGAGCTCGTCGAGCAGCCGGCCGGCCCGCCGCACCCAGCGGTGCAGGTGCCGCCGCGAGAACGAGTCCGGCGTGGTCCGGCTCAGCCCGGCCACGAGGTAGCAGCGCAGCCCGAGCGCGACCGCGGCGGCGCCGTGCTCGGCCCGCAGCGGCCCGGCGTAGTCGTCGAGGGTGTACCCGCGCCAGTCGCCGTGCCGGGCCGCCCGGGCGATCCCGCCGATCGGGACGCGCGGGAACTCCAGGCGGGTCACCCGCGCCCCGAGCACGCCCAGCACGTGGGCGATGATGCGGTAGTCGGTGCGCAGCTCCACGTCGTGCAGCAGGACCACGTGGTCGTGGCCGGGCAGCCGCGGCACCAGCTCGCCGAGCGTCGACATCAGGTAGTTGGCGTGCCCGTCGGCGGTGACGGCGGTGCGCAGCGGCAGGCCGGCGGCGGTCGCGTCGAGGAACACCGGCGCGCCGAACGGCCGGCCGTCGACGCAGACGTGATGCCGCGTCAGCAGGCGCACGAGGTCGCCGACCGGCAGCACGGGCGGCCGGAGGTCGGCCAGGCCGGCGTCGGTCATGCCGAGGTCGCGGTAGTGCCGCCGCCAGATCTCCAGCACCCGCAGGCTCGCCGGGTGCGCCCAGCCGCCGGCGGCGCGGCGCACGTACGGCGCGATGGCCGCGGCCGGCGCCCGGGGCGAGCGCTGGAACTGCACGTACAGCTCACCGATCCCGGCCTCGCCGAGCGCGTCGAACGCGACGTCCGGGTACCGGCGGTCCAGGTACTCCCAGAAACCGGCGACCTGCCGGCTGCCGGCGTGCGCGAGGGGGTGGTAGAGCAGCGTGACGTCCGTGAACGCCGACGTCGCCCGGTGCAGCACGTCCGCGGAGAGCAGCAGCTTCAGGTGCGACGGGGTGAGCGGCTTCGTCGGGCTGGCGGTCACCGGCGCCACCAGCACCCGCCCGGTCACCGGACATCCCCGCGGTCGGCGAGCGCGGCCCGCAGGCGGGCGATCGTCGCCTCGGCCTCCGGCACCGTGCAGTATCCGGGGCTGGCGATGAAGCCGCGGCCGCTGGGCACGTCACCGACCCGCGGCACCAGCCACGTGTGGAAGTGCTCGGCGCCCTCCATGCAGGAGAACACGTGGACCCGCGGCGCGCCGGTCGCCTCCTTCAGCGGCCCGACGAACCGGCGGATGAGCGGGCCGATCGCGGCCGCCTCCGCGTCGTCCATCTCCGCGAAGTCCAGGAAGTGCCGGTAGGACTCGATGAGCAGCGTGCCGGCGGGCCAGTAGGCGGTGGGGCCGTGCCCGACGCGGAACATGCCGTCGGCGACGAGGTAGCCGCCCGGCGGCGCGGTCGTGCCGCCGTACGCCGGGAGGGTGCCGCCCTTGTACTTGACGCAGATGAGGCACTCGTGCGGGATCGGCGCGTGGTGGCTCAGCAGCCGGCTGAACGGGTCGCGGAACTGGGCGAGCGGCTCCAGCTGCGCGTGCCGCATGTACCAGTCGTCCAGGGCCGCGGCGGCGCCGGCCGGGTCCGCGACCCGCTGCGCCTGCACCGCCTCCCAGCGCCCGCGGGCCTGCTCGGCGTCGACGCCCTCCAGCCGGGCGACGTCCTCCCACGAGCCGCCGCCGGCGCGGACGTGGTGGACGATGGCGTCGCGCAGCAGCGGCAGCTCACCGGAGAGCAGCGCCCACAGCCGTTGCGGGACGTCGGGGTCCGGCGCGGCGACGGCGACGCGGAACTCCTCGGCGAGGTCCCGCAGCCGCGTGGAGAGCGCGAGCCGGGCCAGGTCGGCGTCGGTGAAGTTGGTGACGTCCACGGTGGTGCCTCCGCTCGTCATGAGGTCTCACTCAGCCAGGTGTACGGCCGCAGCGCCCCGCCCGGGCCGGGCAGCACGCGCGCGTACGCGGCGGCACCGAGGCCGGCCGGGTCCAGGTCGGGCCGGTGCAGCAGCCGCAGTGGCTCGTCCGGGTCGAGCCGGTCCAGCAGCACCGCCTCGGCGACCGTGTGGTGCAGGTGCACCAGGTAGTCCACAAGGGACAGACCGGCGGTGGCGATCCACAGTGGACGGCCGTTGGTCCCGTCGGGCAGTTTCGGCAGCCGGCCGGTGACGGGCCTGAGCAGCCGGACCGGCCCCGGCCGGTGCTCGCCGGTGAAGGGCCCGAGCCAGGCGGCGCCGCCGACGCTGCGGCGCACGTCGCCGGGGCGCAGGTTCACCGGGTCGCCGAACAGGAACACCGCCCGCGTCCAGGAGCGCCGCCACCGGTCCGCCTCCGCCGTGCCGAGCCCGCCGGCGAAGCGGGCCGCGCCGTCGGCCAGGCCGGGCGGGTCGAGCTCGCGCAGCACCACCAGCACCGTCGTGTCGGCGGGCTCCGCCGTCGCGCCGCCGGTGACCCAGTTGACCCGTGCGGCCAGCAGGTCCGCCAGTAATTCCGGCTGCGGGTCCGGTAGCGCGACCCCGCGCGGGGCGCCGGTCAGCATCGCGGCGCCCCGATCGCGGCGGCCACCTTGGCGAGGACGGCGTCGGGGCCGGCGGTCGCGTCGAGCACGGTGACCGGCAGGTCGCGGATCTCGGCCAGCATGGCGGTGCGCAGGTCGCGCTGCATGCGGACGAACCCGTCGCGGGTGGCGGCCGGGCCGTAGTGCTCGAACGCCGTGGCCCGCGCGCCCTCCCCGGACCGCTGCCAGGTGACCTCGGGCGGGACGTCGAGGTAGACCACGCCGGCCGGCTGCGGCATGGCCCGCCACGCGGCGAACGTCGGCTCGTGCGTGACGCCCAGCAGCGTGCACGCGGCGAGCACCTTGTAGTAGTACGAGTCCATCACGACCGGGCCCGCCGTCCCGGCGCGGCGCAGCAGCTCGTCGCGCTGGTGCAGGATCACGGCGTGCAGCACCGTCAGGACCAGCTCGGCGGAGTACCGGGTGCCGGCGTGGCGCAGCGCCTCGTCGACCCAGCAGCCGCGCAGCGTCCGTACCAGGGGATGCGCGTCGAGGAAGGCGTCGTCGTGCGACACGACCTGCCAGCCGACCTCGTCGCGCACCCGGGCGAGGGCCGAGGACTTGCCGGCGAAGTCGGGGCCGAGCAGCACCCAGAAGTCCGTCATCAGAGGTGCCCTTTCGTGAGCCAGCCGACAAGCAGGAAACTGGTGTACATCGCCGGCACGTAGGCCAGCGTCGGCAGCAGCGGCCAGCGGGTCGCGCCGGCGGCGAACCGGGCCGCGGCGAGCCCCGGCAGCAGCAGCGGGGCGAGGATCAGCCAGCCCCACCCGTCGCCATGCCACGGCCGCAGCGCCACGAGCACGATGACGGTCGCGGCGAGGGCGGCCCCGAACGCGGCGAGGGACGTGCCGTCGGGGCCGAGAACGGTGACGTAGCTGCGTTCGCCGCCGCTGGGCGCCCGGGTCGCCTTGCGCCCCAGCTCCATGCACAGCGCCGCGACGGTCACCGCCAGGATCACGACCGGCCCGGACCCGTCGGCCCGCACGCCTTCGGCGCGCAGGAAGCCCACGTACACGTACAGGCTGAGCATCGAAAGGATCGGCAGGTTCACCGCGAGCTGCAGGACGAGCTGCCCGCGCCGCGGCCACCCGGCCCGCCGTTCGAGCGTCACGACGAGCGTCGTGTAGGCCATCTGCCCGGCGAGGACCGCCAGCGCGGCGCCCCGGCCGGCGTTCAGCGCGAGCAGGGCCACGCTGCCGGCGGCGACGAGCAGCACCAGGTCCCGCTCCGCGACGAGGCCGCTGGGCAGCGGGCGACCCGGGTTGACCCGGCGGTCGTAGTCGGCGTCGCGGATGTCGTCCAGCGCCCGGATCAGCAGCATCGTGACGACCAGCGTCACGCTGGTGACGGCCAGCTCCCGGTCGGGCCGCCACACGCTCACCGGCGCGCTCAGGCAGGCGAACAGGGCGGTCAGGCCGAGCGCCCACGACAGCGTGTACGGCAGCTGCACCGACGGGCGGTAGGCGGCCGCGACGTAGCGGCCCCACCGGCCGATCACGGCGTGCCGTCCAGGATCCGCACGACGCCGGCGGCGCCGTCGACCTCCAGCAGCGCCCCGTCGGGGATGCGGGTGGTGGCACCGGCGACGGCCACGACGGTCGGGATGCCCAGCAGCCGCCCGGTGACGGCCGTGTGCGACAGCAGGGTGCCACGCTCGACGACGAGCGCCTTCGCCGACATCATCAGGAACAGCCAGCCCGGGTCGGTCTCGCGGGCGACGAGGATGCGGTCGCCGGTCTGCTCCGCGGTGACCGACGGGTCGAGCACGACCATGGCCCGGCCGCAGACGGTGCCGGCGCTGGACGCCAGGCCGGTCAGCACGTTGCTGTCGTCCACATCGGACGCCGGCGGCGCGACGTCGGTGAGGGCGAGCGTCAACGGCCGGTCCGCGACGGTCTCCAGCCGGGCCGGCAGCTGCCGGTCCTCGGCCGTCCACCGCACCCGCTCCGCCGCCCGGACCGCCGCGAGCCCGCGCAGGTCGGCGCCGGCCACGGTGCCGTCGAACGCGCCGAGGACCTCCTCGACGGTCAGGTCGAGCACGTCGCGGGGCCGGTCGAGGCGGCCCGCGGCGACCAGGTGCTCGCCCTGGCGCAGCAGCAGCGCCCGCAGGTCGCCGATGAGCTGGCTGCGGCAGAACCTGGTGTCCTCCCGGTTGCGCAGGAACGTGCGCATGGCGTCGAACAGGAACCGCAGCACGGCCCGCTTGACCGGGTTGCGGCAGTGCCGGCGCAGCTCCTGCCACGCCTCGGCGCGCACCCGCTCCCCCGTGGCGACACTGGCGGCGACGGTCCGGCCCTGGCGCAGGTATGCCCGGACGGCCGGCAGCACCGTCCACGGCGCCTGCCGGGGCGTCAGAGACTCGAGCTTGTTGTCCTGGATGGCGCGGTCGCCGTAGCGTTCGACGTGCTCGCGCAGCAGGACCGCGACGGTGTCGCCGTAGGCGCCGCCGCTCAGCCGCGCCCAGAGCCGCTCGGTGTCGTCCCCCGCCGCCAGCAGCGCGTCCCGCAGCGGCGGCACGTCCGCCACGTGCTCGGCGATCGCGACCAGCGAGTGCACGGCGAGCGCGGAGCGGTTGACGGCGCCGCCGCTGAGCATGCCGTTGAGGACGCTGCGGTCCGCGTCCGGCGCCCACCGGCGCAGCGCGCCGTTCGCCGCCCACGTGGACGCGAAGAGCGCCAGCCCGTTGATCAGGGTCAGGCCCCAGCGCTCGCCGACCTCCGTCCACAGTGCCCGGTAGGCGGCCAGCACCTCCGACGGGCTCATCCGGGCCACGTCCAGGTTCGCGTGCCGCTCGTCCCACCAGCCCAGGAACTCCCGGATGCGGCGCGGGTGGCCGGCCAGCCGCCAGCCGATCTCGGCCAGGCTCAGCGCCTTCGTCACCGGGCCCACGCGACGGCGCCCCGGGTCCCGCCCGGCCAGCCCGAGGCCCTGCTCCCACGTCGGGAAGAGCGGGCGGAAGCAGCGCATCATGCGGTGCAGCCGGTACCAGTTGTCGATGGCGTAGTAGATGTGCCCGTCGAGGTACCCGATCATCTGCCCCAGCAGCGGCCGGTGCGCGCGCAGCGTCTCGGCGGGCACGCCCATCCTGCGGTACAGGTCGGTGAACCCGGCCTCGATGAGCGCCCGGCCCATCGAGTAGGTCAGCGCGCAGCTGACGCCGGGGAACGTCTCGGTCGCGTTGTTGTTGTCCCACAGCAGGGTCGGCGCCGCCGCGGCGCTCACCACCGGCCGGGCCTGGACGAGGTGGACCCGCCCGTCGGCGGTGATGGTGCCCTCGATGTCCTGCGGGCCGCCGAAGTGCGCCTCGACCCGCAGCGCCAGCGCGGCCAGGTCGAGCACCTCGGCGTCGCCGAGCACCGGCAGCGCCGCGCGGTCCGGGTCGACGGGGATGTCCACGACGCCGGCCTCCGGGCGCAGCGGGTCGCGCCCGACGGCGCGGGTCTTCGTCTCGACCCGCGCCTCGACCGCGCGGGTGCCGCGGTCGACGAAGAAGTGGTCGACGTCGGCCTTCTCCTGCACGACGCCCTCGCCGATGCCGTACGCGGCGGCGATGACGCACCGGTCGGCGCCGTCGCGCGGGTCGCGGGTGAACGCGACGAACGACCGCTCGCCGAGCACCATGCGCTGCACGCCGACCGCCACCCGGGCGGCGAGCGGGTCCATGCCCTTGTGCAGCCGGTAGAGCACCGCCTCGGGGTTGAACGCCGACGCCCAGCAGTCCGCGACCCGGTCGGCGACGTCGGCGCGGCGCACGTACAGGAAGCTGTCGCTGAGACCGGCGAACGGGTCGGCGGCCGAGTCCTCCCCGACGCCGCCGGCCGCGGGCACCACGCAGGCGCGGACCGCGACCAGCCCGCCGGGGCCGGCGATCGTGTCGAAGCGCTCGTCCAGCAGCCGGCGCAGCGTGTCCGGGACGCCGGCGCGGCGGACGGTCTCGCGCAGCTCCCGCGCCCGGTCGACGGTCGCGCCGCCGGTGCCGGCGGCCTCACCGGCGGCGGCCAGCACCGGCCCGACGACGGCGTCGAACACCGGGGCCGGCACGCACAGCAGCGGCGGGATGGTGAACCCCGCGGCCGCGAGCTCGGCCTGCCGGGCGAACTTGTTGCCGCACAGCGCGGGGTCCGCGAGCGTGGCGGCGTCCTCGGCGAGCCAGTCGAGCTGGGCCAGGTCATGGTTGTCCAAGGCGATCCCCCCGAAGTCGCTGTGTGCTGGTGCCGGCAGATCACGCGTGCGCCGCGGTTCTGCGGCGGGAATCTGCGGATGAACGCGACGTGAACGCGATGAGGAAAGTCAATCACGAGGGGCCGTGCGGCAACTTCTCGTGCAGTGCTCAATCGACCTCCGTGCACTTCCGCCGCCGCGACGGCGCGCCGTAGGTTCGGCGGCATGAAGATTGGCCTGCACATCGCGGACTTCACCTATCCGGCCGGTCCCGCGGGTCTCGCCGACGACCTCACCCGCATCGTCGTCGCCGCCGAGGAGGCCGGCTTCGCCCGGGTCAGCGTCATGGACCACGTGTGGCAGATCCCGGCCGTCGGGCCCGTGCACCACGACATGCTGGAGGCCTACACGACGCTGGGGTTCATCGCCGCGCGAACGTCCACTGTGGAGCTTCTCGCCTGGGTCAGCGCGGTCACGTACCGGCACCCGGGCATGCTCGCGAAGCTCGTCAGCACCCTGGACGTGCTGTCGAAGGGCCGCGCGTGGCTCGGCATCGGCGCCGCCTGGAACGGTGAGGAGGCGGCCGGGCTCGGGCTGCCGTTCCCGCCGCTGGGCGAGCGCTTCGAGCGGCTCGACGAGACCCTGCGGATCTGCCGGCAGATGTGG
Organism: Dactylosporangium sp. NPDC006015; assembly: GCF_040614215.1. Lineage (NCBI taxonomy): Bacteria > Bacillati > Actinomycetota > Actinomycetes > Micromonosporales > Micromonosporaceae > Dactylosporangium > Dactylosporangium sp. NPDC006015. Next base: position 48,073 of record NZ_JBEXUD010000061.1, on the reverse strand, counting down.
AGCGGCTCCGAGGCGCCGTTCGAGGGCCGCCACTACACGCTCGCGCGCACGCTGAACGCGCCGCAGCCGCTGCGCCGCCCGCCGATCCTCATCGGCGGCGGCGGTGAGCGCCGCACCCTGCGCCTGGTCGCCCGGCACGCCCAGGCGTGCAACCTGTTCGCCGGCACCGACCTGGCGCACAAGCTCGACGTGCTGCGCGGGCACTGCGCCGCCGAGGGCCGCGACTACGACGACATCGAGAAGACCGTCCTGGTCCAGCTGGACCCAGGCGACCGCGGCGAGCACATCGACGCGCTGCGTGCCCAGCTGGAGGGCTTCGCCGCGCTCGGCTTCGCCGAGGCGCACTGCTGGCTGCCCCGGATGTGGCAGACCGAGCGCCTGGCGCTGCTGGGGCGCGAGCTCGTCCCCGCCGCCGCGGCCCTGCACTGAACGGATGCCCGCCCCGGCCCAACGCTGACTGGCGGGCCGGGGCGGCCCTGCGCCGAAACGGGTGCACTGCCGGGGCGCGGAGGCAGACCGGCCGCTACGCGGCCGCGGACGGTGCCGGGGCAGGCACTGGCACCGGCGCCGGTTCCCGCGGTGTGGCCCGCTCGGCGCGGGTGGAGAGGTGGTGCTCGACGGCGAGGCGGCGCAGGGCGTCGAATGCCGCGTCGAGGGTCACCAGGCGGGCCATCAGCGTCGCCCGGCCCGGCTCGGCCGGCAGCAGCTCGAGCTGCCGGGCGACCAGCCGCTCGGCGGTGTCGGCCAGCACGGCCAGGTCGGCGCCGTCGAGCAGGGCGACGGCGTGGGCGAGCAGTTCACGCTCGGGCCCGTCCGGCTTGACCTGCCAGCCGCAGCGGTCCAGCAGCGCGTCGACCTCGGCGGGCGCGGTCGCGGGCGTCGGCGTCTCGGTCGCCGGCGGCCGGACGCCGCGCGCCCGGCCGAGGACGCCGTAGAGCTCCGCGGTGGGGACCGCCGGGTTGTCGAGGGCCTGCAGCACCTCACCGGCCGCGGCGATGCTGAGCTGGCCCATGCCGGTCAGCACCCGGATCAGCCGGAGCCGGGCCAGGTGCGCGTGGCCGTACACGGCCTGGTTGCGCGCGGTGGGGGTGCCCGGCGGCAGCAGGCGCTCCCGCAGGTAGAACTTGATCGTCGGCACCGGGACACCGCTGCGACGGCTGAGTTCGGAGATGCGCATCGCACTGGGCATGGGCTTCCTCATCCGTAGCGGTGGTCAGCCGGCGAGCCGGTAGCGCGGGGCGGCTGTGGTGCGGCCCAGCACGGTGGTGAGGTCGTCGAGCTGCCGGGCGAGCGGCAGCAGCTCGGGACCGGTCAGGGCCTGGCCCCCGTCGCAGCGGGCCTGCTCGGGGCGCGGGTGCACGTCGATGATGACGCCGTCGGCGCCGGCCGCCACCGCGGCGCGGCTCAGCGGCGCGACCAGGTCGCGGCGGCCGCCGGAGTGCGACGGGTCGACGATGACCGGCAGGTGCGACAGGTGCTGCGCCAGCGGGACCGCGGCGATGTCGAGGGTGTTCCTGGTCGCCGGCTCGAAGGTCCGGATCCCGCGCTCGCACAGCACGATGTCGAGGGTGCCGGCGCGCGCGATGTACTCCGCGGCCATCAGCCACTCCTCGATCGTGTTCATCATGCCGCGCTTGAGCAGCACCGGCCGGCCGGCCGCACCGACCGCCTGCAGCAGCGGGAAGTTCTGCATGCTGCGCGTGCCGATCTGCAGCATGTCGGCGTAGCTGGCGACCAGCTCGACGTCGCGGACGCTCAGCACCTCGGTGACGACCGGAAGCCCGGTGCGGTCGCGGACGTCGGCGAGGATCTTCAGGCCCGCCTCGCCGAGGCCCTGGAAGGCGTACGGCGACGTGCGCGGCTTGAAGGCCCCGCCGCGCAGCATGGTCGCGCCGGCCGACCGGGCGATCTGCGCCGCCTCGGTCGTCTGCGCCGCCGACTCGACGGCGCAGGGGCCGGCGATGAGGGTGAACGTGCCGGGGCCGATCGTCACGCCGCCGACCTCGACGGTGGAGCGTTCCGTGCGGTGTTCGCGGCTGACCAGCTTGTAGGAGGTGGAGACCCGCCGGACCCGGCCGACCCCGCGCATCTCGTCGATGCGGAGCGCGTCGATGAGCGCCAGGTCGCCGGTGACGCCGATGAAGGTCCGCCCGGACCCACCGGCGACGCTGAGGCGGCCCACGCTCGCTTCGCCGCCCGCCGACTCGACGGCCGCGACGACGGCGTCCACGTCGTCGGCGGTCGCGTCCGGGGACATCACGATGACCATCAGCGACATTCCTCTCGTCGGCGCGCACCGCCGGGCACGGCGCCCGGCGGTGCGGGCGGGTCGTCAGGCGAGCTGGTGGGGCTTCGCGAACTGTCCGGGCGCGCGGCCCTTGCCGGCCGGGCCGCGGTAGGCCTGGGCTACCTCGAGCCACGCCTGCGCGTCGGCGCCGGTGGCGACGAGGTCGAGGTCGGCGTGGTGCCGGCGGCGGGTCGCGAGGAGGCACAGGTCGACGGCGGGGCCGGTGATCGTCTGGGTCGCGTCGTCCGGCCCGAACACCCACTGGGCGCCGGAGGGCGCGGTGACCTCGAAGCGGAACTGCCCGGCCGGCGGGGTCATGTCGTTGGACTGGTAGCCGAACTCCCAGGTGTGCACGACGAAGCCGACGACCCGCTTGAGGCGGTCGGTGTGCTGCCGCTGGACCCCGAGCCCGTCGGCGATGTCCTGGCCGTGGGCGAAGAGCTCGGTCATGCCGGCCGCGCACAGCACGGGGGCGGGGATGGGCCGGACGAGCCACGGCACGAGGGTGCCGTCGGCGACGCCGGCGAGCGCGGCGGTGCCGGCGTCACGCTCGGCCCGCCAGCGGGCGACCAGCGCCTCGCGGGGCAGCACGAGGTACTCCTCCAGCGCGGCGTTGACGGCCTTGTCGAAGGCGCCGAAGCCGGTGCCGATCCGCTGGGTCAGCGCGGTGAACGCCTCCGGGGTGCCGGCCGCCAGGCCCGCGATGCGGAAGACGAATGCGAGGTGGCCGACCTGGTGGGCCACGGTCCAGCCTTCGGCGGGAGTCGGCAGTGTCCACTGGGACTCGTCGAGGTCGGCGACCATGCGGTCGACGGCCTCGGCGTCGGCGGTGAGGTCGGCGATCACGTCCTGTGCGGTCACGGTTCAGCCTCCGGTCGAGTGGGTACGCGGGAGCGGGTCGGATGGACGAATCAAGCCTGCGGCGGGCGGGGCGCCGTGTCTTCTCCGCCTGTGCCGTGTGGCGACCGTGCCGTTCCACGGGCCGGTTCGCGGGCCTGCCAGCGCGCCTGCCGCCGCACCGCTGCTGGAGCCCCGCTGAAGTCTCGCTGGAGCGTCGCTGGACTCTGCGTATTCGCAGCCTGTGGGGCCTTTCGAGCGCCGCTTGCCGGACGTTGCCGGTGCCGATCCGGCAGTCATACGGTCACAGAACGCAGCACACGTTCGGTCGTTGCGAACCACCGCCGAATGGAGAGAGCCATGGACAGTGTTTCGGAACGGGCCGTCGGGCGAGCGATCGACGTGATGGTGGCCAATCTGGGCGAGCCACTCACGATCGACGACATGGCCGCGAGTGCGATGTTCAGCAAGTTCCACTTCACGCGGGTGTTCCAGCGCGTCACCGGGGTGTCCCCGGGCCGCTTCCTGTCGGCGCTGCGGCTGGAGGAGGCGAAGAAGCTCCTCGTGTCGACGCCGTGGACGGTCGCCGACATCAGCCACCGGGTCGGCTACAACAGCATCGGCACGTTCAGCTCACGCTTCAAGAGCAGCGTCGGGGTGTCGCCGACGGAGTACCGCCGCCTCGGCGGCCGGGACGTCCGCTCGCCGCGCTCCCCCTACGACCGCCCGGGCGGCGCCACCATCCACGGTCAGGTGATGCCGGCCGGCGACCGCGAGATCGGCGTCCTCTTCATCGGCCTGTTCCCGGACCGGATCCCGCAGGGCCGCCCGACGCGGTGCGCGACCCGGCGCGGCCCCGGCCGGTTCGTCATGGAGCACGTGCCCGCCGGCACCTGGCACATGATGGCCCACTCGGAGCCGGTGGGCGGGTCGCCGATGCTGGTCGGCATCGAGGGCCCGATCGTCGTGCACCACGACGGCGACCGGCTGCTGGCGAACCTGTGCCTGCGCCCCAGGTCGGTCTTCGACCCGCCGATCCTCACCGCCCCGCTCAACTCGCGGGCGCTGAACGTCCAGCACCTGCCGCTGAACGCCGATGTGGTCATGCCGGCGGCCGCATGAGGATGGCTTCCCCAATGCGCGCCCGTCCGGACCTCGATCCGCGACGGGCGCGCACGTCGCGCGGCCGGGTGGGCTCGACCCCCCGGCCGTGTGTCGTGCGCGCCCGTAAGGACACCGTCGAGAACAGCCGTGGACACGCACACGGCCGCCCCGCCGTGCGGCGTGGGGCGGCGGTCTGCGGGGTCGTGCCGGCGCGACGCTCAGCCGGCGAGGGTGGTCGGCTGCTGCCAGGCGGACGACGTGGTGAAGTTCGGGTCCTCGACCGCCGGGTCGCCGCGCAGGATCGCCCGCTGGAGGCGACGCAGCGGCGGCGAGGGGTCCACCCCCAGGTTGGCCACCGTCAGGGTCCGCACCCGCTGGTAGGCCTCCAGTGCCTGGCCCTGCCGGCCGGCCCGGTACAGGGCCAGCATGTAGAGGGAGTAGAAGTGCTCGTGCAGCGGGTAGCGCGCGCACAGCGTGGCCAGCTCGCCGATCAGCTGGTGGTGCCGGCCGAGCCGCAGGTCCGTCTCGATTCGCAGGTCCAGGTCGCTGAGGCGGATCTCCTCCAGGCGCGTCGTCTCGAGCCGCAGCTGCGAGCCGGCGGCGATGTCGGCGAACGCCTGCCCGCGCCACAGCCGCAGGGCGGCGGCGAGCTTGGCCGCGGCCTCCTGGTGGTCCTCGCGGTCGGCCGCCTCGTGCCCCTGCGCCGACAGCTCCAGGTAGCGGGTGGCGTCCACGTCGTCAGGCGCGACGTCCAGCACGTAGCCGCACCGGCGGGTGATGAGCACGTCGCGCGGCGAGCGGTGCCCGCCGGCTTCGAGGGCCTGCTGGATCTTTTTTCGCAGCTGGAGCACGTAGGTATGCAGCGTCGGTACCGCGCTGCGCGGCGGACAGCTGCCCCAGATCTCCTCCAGCAGCGTGGAGATGGTGACCACGTGCCCCGCGTTGAGGGCCAGCATGGCCAGTAACTGGCTGGGTTTGTTGGCCGTCGGCACCACGGAGGCGCCGGCGACCGAGACCTCCAGCGGACCGAGGACCTTGATGTCGACTCGCATGGCTACTTCTTCCCTCGTGTGGTGGTGCCGGGCATGACGGTCCTCTCATCCGACCGGCCGGCCGAGGCCGAGCCGGCGCGCGAGTTGGTGCAGCCGCCCCGCCAGCGGCAGGATCAGCAGGCCGGCGCTGAGCAGCTCGACGACGACGATCGCGTCGAGATGCGGCCGGCCACGGTGCAGGCCGGTGAGGACCTGGCCGAGATCGGCGTCCACCGGGCGGGCGTCGTGCCCGCCCGCCGCCGTGGCGCCGAGGTCGAGGTACATCTGCGGGTCCGGGACGCCCGTGAGCAGGCGGGCGTCGTCGACGAGGTGGACCTGGGCGCCGTCGGCGAAGCCGGCCGGCAGCTCGGTGCCTGCCGCGTTGACGACCAGGGCACCCTTGGCCAGGTGCGTGCCGGCCGGGGCGTCACCCACGTCCTCGGTGACGATCACCAGGTTGGCGCCGAACAGCGCCTGCCCGACGCTCGCCGTCGAGGTCAGCCTCGCACCGGCGAGCTCGAGCTGGTCGAGCACGCGCGGGTCGAGCGGGGCCGCCTCGGCGGTGCCGCCCGGCCAGACGGCGACGTGGCTGATGTCGGGCGCGTGCTGGGCGTTGGTCGCCAGCTGCACCTCGGCGGCGAGGCCGGAGCCGAGCACGCACGCGGTGATGAGGCCCGGGCCCAGCAGCTCCCGCACGGCCAGGGCGGTCAGCGCCGCCGCGCCGAGCAGGCGGAGCATCTCCGCCGGCATGAGGCTGCGGTCGCCGGTGCCGGACAGCTCGCACAGCACGAGCGTCTCGGTGACGTCGCCGGCGTCGGTACCGGCGTCCGCCGGCGTCCACGGCGTCAGGGTGCACCGGTAGGCGGCCGCGCCGGGACCACCGCGCGCGACGAGCTCCTCCGCCAGGATGTCCAGCGGGTTCATCATCGCGCCGGCGCGCCGCAGCTCCTCGCCGGTGAACAGGAGGATCGGATCAGCCATGTGCACCGCTTCTCATGCGTGCCGTGATTTTGCGCACCGAGCCTGCACGATTTCGCTTTCCGTCTGCCATCCATCCGCTATCACGGTCGAGAAGGCCATTGATTGTCGATAGATGCTTCACCGAATGCACGACCCGATGGACTCCTTCCCAGACGCCGACGGCGGCGCTGAAAAGAAATGAACATGGGGAGGAAATGTAATGTTCACGAATCGTAGGTTCATCGGCAGGCTCTTCCTCGCTGCGGCCACGGCGGTCGCACTGGTCAACACGATCGCGGCACCGGTGGCCACGGCCTTCGAGCCGTGGCACTGACGCGGCGGGCGGCATCTCCGTGGCGGCGCCGCACTCGCAGGTGACGGTCGGGCGACCACGCGCGACGACAGGTCCACGAAGGCGTCGACACGACGGCCGGACCCGATCCCCCGATCGGCCAGTGACCGCCCAGCGAACCCGGCACCCGCCACGAGCGGCCCGGCCGACCGAGATCATCGGCGGCCGGGCCGTTTCGGCGCGCCCGGACCTCGGCCGAACCGGCGATACCTCACTACACCGAACCGGCGAATCAGCCATCCACCGAACAGCCATACAGAATTCCACCGAAGGGACATCAAGTAGCGTATTACGCGGAACGCGCGGTCCGGATCGAAGATTGCCAGAACTCGCCCGCAAAATATGCTTCAATCGATGTAGGCGAATTGCATTTCGGATCGGCGCAAGCCGGGAAGATCTGCCCGTGGCGCCAGCATGCGATGCTGGAGCACCGCGACGGCCCCGGCCGTCGACCCCGACGAACGCGCACCAGGCCGCACAGAGCATATCGAACGGGGGGTCATGCCAGGTGGCACGGTTGCGAAGGTCGTCTTCATCGGCCGATCGGGAAACCGGATGAAGTTCAGGATCCTCGGCCCGCTGGAGCTGGTGTGCGGCGGTGACGTGGTGAACATCGGCGGCCCCCGCCTGCGGGTGGTGCTGGCGATGCTGGCGCTGAACGCCAACCGGGTGACACCTGTCAACTCCCTCATCGAGGCCGTCTGGGAGCAGGACGAGCCGACCACCGCCCGCGCGCAGATCCAGATCTGCATCTCGGCGCTGCGCAAACACGTCACCGGCGCCAACGGCACGGCGACGATCCGCACCCGCCCGGGCGGCTACATGCTGGAGATCCCCGACGCCGACCTGGACCGCACCGAGTTCGCCGTGCGGGTGCAGGAGGCCCGCAAGCACGCCGACGCCGGCCGGCTGGCGGAGGCCTCGACCGCGCTGCAGCAGGCGCTGGCGCTCTGGCGGGGCAATGCACTGTCCGATGTGGACAGCCCGCTGGTGCAGCGCGGCGCCGCCCAGCTGGAGGAGGACCGGCTCTCGGCGATCCAGGAGCTGGCCCGTCTCGACCTGGAGCTGGGCCGCCACCACGAGATCGGCGGCGCGCTCGCGACCCTGGTCGCCGAGCATCCGCTGCGTGAACGGCTCTACGAGCTGCTCATGCTCGCGCTGTACCGGTCCGGCCGGCAGGCCGAGGCCCTCGAGGTGAGCCGCCGCGCCCGGGCCACCCTCATCGACGAGCTCGGGATCGAGCCGGGCGCCGCCCTGCAGCACCTCGAGCGGGCCATCCTCAACCGCGACCCGGCGCTGGAGGCCCACGCCGGCGCCCCGCCCGCCGAGCAGAGCACCGCGCCGGCGGCACCCCGGCGCGTGGGACCCGAGCTCACCGTGCTGGTGCCCAACCAGCTGCCGCGCAGCATCGCCGACTTCACCGGGCGCGAGGCCGAGATCGCCGAGATCACCCGCATCCTCACCGACGCGCCCGGGCAGGGCGACGCGCGCTACGCCATGCCGATCGTGGCCCTCGCCGGGAAGGGCGGCGTCGGCAAGTCGTGCCTCGCGGTGCGGGTCGCCCACGAGCTCAGCGACCGCTTCCCCGACGGGCTGCTCTACGCCGACCTCCAGCACCCCGCCGACGAGGACCTGACCGGGGCGCTGCTGACCCGCTTCCTGCGGGCGCTCGGCGTGCCCGGCTCCGCGATCCCCGACGACGTCGAGGAGCGGGCCGAGCTGTACCGCAGCCGCCTCGCGCACCGCCGGGTGCTGGTCGTCCTCGACGACGTGTCCGCGGAGGAGCAGATGCAGCGACTGCTGCCCGGCAGCCCGACCTGCGCGGTGATCGCGACGAGCCGGATGCGCCTGTCCGGGCTGCCCGGCGCGCACCTCGTGGACGTCGACGTGTTCGACACCGCCAACTCGATGCGGATGCTCTCCAAGATCATAGGGCCGATCAGGGTCGAAGCCGAGGAGCAGTCGGCGCTCGCGCTGATCGACTTCTGCGACGGCCTGCCGCTGGCGCTGCGCATCGCCGGCGCCCGGCTGGCCTTCAAGCGGCACTGGCGGCTGGAGACGGTGGTCGCCCGGCTCGACGACGAGGCGCACCGCCTCGACGAGTTCAGCCACCGCGGGCTCGAGCTGCGCTCCACCATCGGGCTGACCTACCGCGTGCTCAGCCCGCGCTGCCAGCGGCTGTTCCGGCTGTTCGCGCTGATCGAGGCGCCCGACTTCCCCGGCTGGACCGCCGCGGCGCTGCTCGACAGCCCGCTGCGCGAGGCGGAGGACGTGCTGGAGCAGCTCGTCGACGCGCAGCTGCTGGACACCGTCGAGTACCCGGGCGAGCGGATCCGGTACCGCTTCCACACCCTCATCCGCGCCTACGCCCTGGAGAAGCTGGCCGAGCAGGAGCCGGCGCAGGAGCGCGACGACGCGCTGTGCCGGGTCCTCGGCGCCTGGCTCGGCCTCGCCGAGGACGCCTACCGCAAGGACCACGGCGGCGACTTCAATATCCTGCACGGCACCGCACCCCGCTGGCGGATCGAGGGCGTCGAGCTCGACATCATCGGCAGCCCCCTGGAGTGGTGGGAGACCGAGCGCCGCGCCCTGGTCGCCGCGGTGCGCCAGGCGGCCGCGACCGGGCTGGACGAGCTGTGCTGGGACATCGCGCTCACCTCGGCCGGCCTGTTCGAGGTGAAGGGCTACTTCAGCGACTGGCAGGAGACCACCGAGCTGGGCCTGGCCGCCGCCGAGCTGGCCGGCAACCGGATCGGCCGGGCCGCCATGCTGTACTCGCTGGGCTGCCTGCACATGGTGCAGAAGCGGCTCGCCGAGGCGAGGCACTGCTTCGACACCGCGCTGGGCATCTTCCGCGGCGGGAACCACGTGCACGGCTGCGCGCTGGTGCTGCGCGAGTCGGGCATCGTCGACCGGCACCAGGGCCGGTTCGCCGAGATGCTCGACAAGTTCCAGCAGGCGCGGCGGCTGCTGCAGCACGTCGGCGACGCCACCGGCGAGGCGCACGTGCTGCAGAGCCTCGCCGGCTACTGGGTCGAGGAGGGCGACACCGTGCAGGCGCACGAGCACCTGACCCGGGCGCTGGAGCTGTGCCTCACGGCCCGGCACCTGCGGGGCGAGGCGCAGGTGATGCACCGCTTCGCCGAGCTGTACCTGCGCACCGACCAGGTGGAGCTGGCCCGGCAGTCGCTGCACCGGGCCCTGCTCATCGTGCGTGACCTCGGCGACCGGATCGGCGAGTGCTACACGCTCTACGGGCTGGGCGTCGTGCGGCACCAGGAGGGCCGCCTCGACCAGGCGCAGACGACGCTGCAGCACGCGCTCTCCCTTGCTCGTGAACTGGGTGAGCGGATGGTCGAGGCCAAGGCGCTCTACGCACTCGGCGAGATCGTGCTCGCCAGGGGTGCCTACTCCGCCGCCGCCGCCCACCTGCTCGACGCCGCCCACCTGCTCGACGAGCTCGACTCGGCGATGTGGCACGGCAAGACACTCAGCCTCCTCGCCGAGGTGCACCGCAACCAGGGCGAGTTCGAGCTCGCCCAGGTCGAGATCGAGCAGGCCAAGGGGGTGCTCACCGACGTGACCTCCCGCGACGCCGCCTACCTGCTGGTGCAGCTGGAGACGACCCGGGCCGCCCTGGAGGCGGAGCAGATCACGCGCTGACCCGGCGCCGCCGCTGCTGCGGGGCGCCGGGCCGGCGGTGCGGATCAGGAAACCAGGTCCGGCTGCCGCGGTGTGCCCTGGCCGTCGGCCTGCGCGGGCACCGGGTCGGCGTCCTCGGGCACGTCGGCCTTGGCAGCCAGCTTCGAGGGCCACCAGAGGTGCCGCCCGGCGTCCAGGCTCAGCGCGGTGACGAGCACCGAGCGCACGATGAACGTGTCGAGCAGGACGCCCAGCGCCACCGCGAAGCCCATCTCGGCGAGGAAGACCAGCGGCAGGCTGGCCAGCACGCCGAAGGTCGCGGCGAGGACCAGGCCGGCGGAGGTGATCACGCCGCCGGTGACGGCCAGGCCGACCAGCGCGCCGCGCCGCGTCCCGATCCGCAGCGCCTCCTCCCGGACCCGGGTGACCAGGAAGATGTTGTAGTCGATGCCCAGCGCCACCAGGAAGACGAAGACGTACAGCGGGAAGCTGCTGTCGACGCCGTTGAAGCCGAACACGTGCTCGAAGACCAGCGTGCTGATGCCCAGCGCCGCCCCAAAGGACAGCACCACCGTCGCCATCAGCAGCAGCGGCGCGACGATCGACCGCAGCAGCACGCACAGGATGAGCAGCACCACCACGAGCACCAGCGGGATGATCAGCCGGTTGTCGTGCTTGGTGGCCCGGTCCATGTCCAGGCTCATCGCCGTCGGCCCGCCGACCTTCGCGTCGGCGCCGGCGACCGCGTGCACCGCCGCGCGCAGCCGCACGATCGTGTCGTCGGCGGCGGCGCTGCCCGGCTGGGCCTGCAGCGTGCCCTCGATCAGGGCGAGCCCGTTCTTGACCACCGGCTCGGTGACGTCCACGACGCCGGCCGTGCCGCTGATGCCCGCCTTCAGCGCCGCGGCGCTGTCGGCCTTGCCCACCACCACGACCGGCTCGCCGGAGCCCGCCGGGAAGTGCTTGGACAGGACCTTCATCGCGCTGATCGACGGCTGCTCCGTCACGAACGTGTCCTCGGCGGACAGGATCCTGACGTTGAGCTGGGTGAGGCCGAGCGCCATGACACCGAGCACGAGCGCGGTGCCGATCCAGACGGTGCGCGGGCGGCGGGCGATCCGCTCGCCGAGCCGGGCCCAGATGCCGTGCACGCTGGGCTCGGCCGAGCCGACCTGCGGCTTCTTCGGCCAGAACAGCCAGCGGCCGCAGATCACCAGCAGCGCCGGGAGCAGGGTCACCGCGACGAGCAGGCCGACGGCGATGCCGACCGCGGCGACCGGGCCGAGGCCGCTGGTGGAGTTCATGTCCGCGAACAGCAGGCACAGCATGCCGATCGCGACCGTGGCCGCGCTGGCCACGATGGCCGGTGCCGCGCGGCGCAGGGCGACGGCCATCGCGGCGTGCCGGTCCTCGTGCCGGCGCAGCGCCTCGCGGTACCGCGCGATGAGCAGCAACGCGTAGTCCGTGGTGGCACCGAAGACGAGCACGGTGAGGATCGAGGAGCTCTCACCGGTCGCGGTTACGCCGGCGTTCTTCGCCAGCAGGTAGATCACCGCCTCCGACGTGACGAGCGCGATCATCGCGCTGATCACCGGCAGCAGCCACAGCACCGGGCTGCGGTAGATGACCAGCAGCAGCACCACCACGACCAGGACGGTGGCGAACATCAGGGTGAAGTCGGCGCCCTCGAACGCACTCACGTTGTCGGCGGTGAAGGCGAGCGGCCCGGCGATGTGCACCGTGAGTCCGGTGTCGCCGGCGGACGCGATGGCCCGGATCGCCTTGACCCGGTCGAGCGCCTTCGCCGGGTCGTCGGTGGTGACCTTCACCGGCACCACGACCTGCAGCGCCTGGCCGTCCTTGGCCTCTACGGGCGGGGAGACCTCCCCCGCGATGCCGTCCACGCCGGCGAACTTCGCCACGTCGGCCTTGACCTTCTCCAGGTCGACGGGGGTCGTCCCGGACGGGCGCTCGTAGACGACGACCGCCGGTGCAACCTCGGTCGGCTGGAACTGCTTCTGCAGCTCGACGACCTGGGTCGACTCGGCGCTGCCGGGGAGCCACTGGGCGATGTCGTTCTTCTGCACGCCCGTGAGCTCACCCGACAGTGGCGACAGGCCCATGAACAGCACCAGCCACACGCCGAGCACGATCCACTTCGTCCGGCGCCCGCTGATGAGTCTCGCGACTCCAGCTACACGCTCCATGACTCCCCTCCCCCGGTCTGCACGACCTCGGTTGGCTTCCTTGGTTGGGTCCGGCACCGTACATCGGTACTAGTTCATTTCTAAAAGCCAGCTTGCTAGAAACAAGCATACGGCGTCAAGCGCATCACGCAGTACGATCGGGTGATGAGCAAGCGAGCGTATGGGCAGTTCTGCGGCATCTCACGCGCGCTCGAGCTGATCGGGGAACGCTGGACGTTGCTCATCGTCCGAGACCTCCTCGTCGGCCCGCGCCGCTACACCGACCTGCGGATCGGCCTGCCCGGCATCCCGACCAACGTCCTGTCCGACCGGCTCAAGGACCTTGAGCGCAACGATCTCGTCCGCCGCAGCCTGCAGGCCCGGCCCGGTGGCGCGGTCGTCTACGAGCTGACGGACTACGGCCGCCAGCTCGAGCCGGCCGTGCTCCAGCTGGGCAAGTGGGGGGCCGGCGCCCTCACCGACCCTGGGCCCGACGAGGTCGTCACGCCGGACTCACTGGTCATGGCCCTGCGCACGACGTTCGAGCCGACCGCCGCCGTGGGTGTGCACGCCGTCCTGGAGCTGCGCTTCGGCGAGGTCGTGGTGCACGCCCACATCGACGACGGGCGCCTCGAGGTGCACCCGGGCGGGCCCGACACGCCCGACCTCGTCATCGAGGCCGGGCCGGTCCTGCGGGCGGTGATGGCCGGCGAGGTCGCCGCCGACGACGCCGTCGCGGGTGGCGATGTCACTCTCACGGGTGACGAGACGCTGTTCGCGCGGTTCGCGGGGCTGTTCCCCATCAAGCCCCGCCCACCCGTCGCCGCGGCCTGACCGCCCGGCGGGCGGTGTGCCGGCGCGGTCTGGTCACGGCGGCCGGGCCGCGCGGCGCGGCCCGGCAGGCTGATTCCCATCAGGCCACATCCGCCCGCCGGCGCGGCCTGATGGTGGCGGGCACGCCGCGTGCGACGGCGCCCAGCAGCTCGACGACCGTCGCCGGGGACGGCTGGCGGGCGATCTCCGCGGCGACGGCGCGGGCCGCCGCCCCGTGCCGCCGGTCGCCGAGCAGCGCGGCGCAGGCCGCCACGGCGTCGGGCACGGTCAGCTCGTCGGGCAGGATGCAGGCACCGGCGCCGGAGCGGGCGACCGCCTCGGCGTTGTCGACCTGGTCGTCGAAGACCGGGATCACCAGCTGCGGGACGCCGGCCATGAACGCGGTCAACGCGGTGCCCTGCCCGCCGTGGTGCACGGCCAGGTCGCAGGTCTGCAGCACCTGCCACAGCGGCATCCGCCCGACCTGACGGGCGACCGCCGGAAGCGGCGGCCAGGTCGCGGCGACCGCGTCGTCGACGGCGACGACCACCTCCACGTCCAGCCGCCCGAGCCGCTCCAGCAGCGGCACCACGACGTCGGTGACGCCGTCGGCGCCGAGCCGCGGCAGCACCGTGCCGAGGGTCAGGCAGATCCGCGGCCGGCGCGGCGGCGCCCACAGCCACGACGGCACGCGCGCGGCGCCGTTGTACGGCACGCAGCAGATCCCGTGGTGGGACGCGGCATGCCGCAGGCGCAGGCTCGGCGGCCACGGGTTGAGCACCTCGCGCGGGGCGGGCAGCGCGGCCAGGCCGTGCCGTTCGAGACCCTCCGCGAGCTGCACCGCGGCCCCCGCCCGGTACTCCGCCAGCCGCGCGACCCCCCACTGCAGCTCGACCTGCGGCACCCCGCACACCGCGGCGGCGACCGGCCCCGCGAACTCGGCCCGCTCGCTGACGATCACGTCGGGCCGCCAGGCGCGGACGAGGTCCAGCATCCCGGGCAGCGCGGACGCCGCGATCCGCCCGAACGCGTGCCCGTTGGCGAGCCGCCGCTGTTGCAGGTCCTCGGGGATGCCCGCCGCCGTGGTCAGCTCGACGAAGTCGATCGCCGGGCCGCACGACGCGACCGGCAGCCCGGATCTCGTCACCTCGGGCAGGAAGTTGTCGGACGTCGCGACGAGGACCTCGTGCCCGAACGTGCGGCAGCTCCAGGCGAGCGGCACCAGCGGGAACAGGTGCCCGGAAAGAGCGACGGACGTGAACAGCACGCGCATACCGGTCAGCATCCCCGCGTGGCACGGCGCCGTCTTCTTCCATCGAGCCGTCGCACACCGTGCGTGTCCCTTCGCGCACGGCAGGAGATGCACCGCCACCGGGCGCGATGCGACGGTCGGAGCGTCCCGCAGCAGCTGTGCCTAGGAGGAGATGGTGACCACTTCCGAAGTCCCCGACCGCGAGGAGCTCGTCCGCCGGGCGGCCGCCCTCCGGCCGACCCTGCGCGCCCGCACGGGCTGGGCGGAGGAGCACCGCCGCCTGCACGACGAGACCATCGAGGCCCTCGCGGATGCCGGGCTGTTCAAGCTGCGCACGCCGAAGCGGTACGGCGGCTACGCGGCGGACGCCACGACCCTCGTCGACGTCGCCACCGAGCTCGGCCACGCCGACAGCTCGACCTCGTGGGTCACCGCGGTCTACTGGATCCCCACCTGGATGGCGGGGCTGTTCCCGCAGGCCGTCCAGGACGAGGTGTTCTCGACCCCGGACGTGCGCATCTGCGGGACGCTGAGCCCCAGCGCGCTGGCCCGCTCCGCCGACGGCGGCATCGTCGTCAACGGCAAGTGGGGCTTCATCAGCGGCGCGCACCACGCGCACTGGCAGGAGATCATCGCCATCCTGGCGCCGGAGAACGGTGAGCCGTACCCGGTGATGGCGCTCGTGCCGATGAGCGACCTGCTGGTCGTCGACGACTGGCACACGTCGGGGCTGCGCGGCACCGGCAGCGTCTCCACCGTCGCGCAGGAGCTGTTCATCCCGCAGGAGCGGGTCGTGCCGCTGCCGGCGGTGCTGCAGGGCTCCGCGGCCGGCGCCGGCGCCGGCGCCGAGGCCATGCACCAGGTGCCGCTGCTGCCGGTCGCCTCGGCGTCGTCGGTCGGCACCGTGCTGGGCATGACCCGCGCGGCGAAGGAGAGCTTCTTCAAGCGCCTGCCCAACCGGAAGATCACGTACACCGGCTACGACTCGCAGCGCGACGCGCCCCTCACCCACTTCCAGGTCGCCGAGGCCGCGACGAAGAGCGACCAGGCGGCGTTCCACGCCCACCGGCTCGCCACCACCGTCGACGGGAAGGCGGCCGCCGGCCTGCCCTGGAAGCTGGAGGAGCGGGCCCGCGCCCGGCACGACATGGGCACCGCCGTCCGCCTGGCGAAGGAGGCCGTCGACATCCTGGCGTCGGCCAGCGGCGGCTCGTCGGTGTACCAGGACGTGCCGATCCAGCGCATCGCGCACGACCTGCACACCATCAACCTGCACGCGCTGATGAACCCGAACACCAACGCCGAGCTGTACGGCCGGGTCCTGTGCGGCCTCGAACCCAACACGCTCTACATCTGAAGGGAGAACGGCATGACGAGCACCACCCAGAGCACCACCCAGGGCCCGGCCGCGGACCAGGTCGCCGTGGCCGGCCTCACCCAGCGTGTCATCGCCGCCTGGGCCTACGGTGACGGCGACGGCTTCGCCGACGTCTTCACCGAGGACGGCACGATGATCCTGCCCGGCATGTACCGCAAGGGCCGCGAGGAGATCCGCGCGTACCTCAAGGACGCGTTCGCCAACCAGTACAAGAACACCCAGGTCACCGGTAAGCCGATCGACATGCGGTTCCTCGGCGACAGCGTCGTGGTGCTCCAGACGCAGGGCGGCGTGCTCGCGGCCGGCGAGTCCGAGGTCTCCGACGACCAGGCGATCCGGGCCACCTGGCTGGCCGTCAAGCAGGACGGTGCGTGGCGCCTGGCCGCCTACCAGAACAGCCCGGCCTTCAAGAGCCTGCCCACCCCCGGTACGCAGGCCTGACGGACCTGCCGCGAGAAACCCCTCGACCCTCCTCGCGGCGGCGCGACGGCCGGATCCCTCCACGGGATCCGGCCGTCGTCGCGTCCGGCCCTGCAAGAAGCACGGGCAACACGGCAAGCCGCGCGGTGGCGGGAACCCCGCGCCAGCAAGAGATGCACGTGCAGCCAGAGAAGAAAGCGCAGCTGGAAGCGTGCGGCAGCAGGAGATGCACGTGCAGGAAAGCCGCACGCGCGGCCGGAAGCACGTGACAGCAAGGAGGGCCGGTCCGATCGGACCGGCCCTCCTCATGCGCGGGGCGTCACGGTGCGGCCGGCACCTCGACCGCCTGGCCCGTCTTGACCGCGGGCTCCGCCGCCGGCGGGGCCGGGTCGGGCTTGCGCCGGCCCAGCTTCGACAGCGGCTGCTCCAGCAGGTAGTAGCTGACGGCGGACACCGCGATAGTGCCCACGGTGGTCCACGTCAGCAGCCACCAGAAGTTCGCCGCGCCGTAGAGCTCCGGACCGAAGCCCGGCGTGTTGCCGAAGAGCGGCCCCTGCTTCAGCAGCAGCGAGACCACCACCATGTGCCACAGGTAGACGCCGTACGAGATCCGCCCCACGAACCGGATCGGCCGCGGGTTCAGGGTGATGTCCATCAGCCTCGAGCGCACCCCGGGGACCGTCAGCGGCGCCACGATCAGGCCCGCGAAGAGCAGCACCAGGGCGTGGATGACCAGCTCCTGGTTGAACGACGCCCAGTCGCCCATGCCGAGCTTGCCGAAGAACCGGTTCAGGTTCACCACGAAGACGACCAGCGCCAGCGCCCACAGCACGTTGGGGTGCTTGGCCACGAACGCGTAGCTGCGCGGGGTCTTGCCGCTCACCTGGTGGTACGCCGACACCGTCGCCAGCAGCATGCCGATGGCGAACGCGTCGTAGTAGCCGAACGGCCAGTACCAGAGGTTGTAGACGACCGCGGTGTCCAGCTGCGAGGGCACGTTGGTGTAGACCGTCCACGCGAAGCCGATCACCGCAAAGAGCGTCAGCGGCACCAGCATCCGCCGCCGCTTCGCCTCCAACGTCGCGGCCTTGCGCGCGTACCGGCCGATGAGCACGGCGATGCCCGGCAGGATCAGGTAGAACAGCATCTCCGCCGGCACCGTCCAGGTCGGCACGAGACCGGTGATCCACGGCGCGTTCGGCCAGTAGAAGTGCATCAGCAGGTAGGGCCGCGCCGCGTACCAGAACCCGTCGATCTTGTTGATGTCGAAGACGAGCAGTGCGAACGTGACCACCACCCAGTAGGCCGGGATCAGCCGCAGGAACCGCCGCCACCAGAAAGGCCGCGCCGGCGGGTGCTTGGTGCCGGCGAGCACGGCACGGGCGAAGGGCCGGTAGAGGAAGAACGCCGAGAGCACGAAGAACGGCGCCAGGCAGACGGACAGGCCGTCGGCGAGAACCGTCCAGATGCCGTGCGTCGGCAGGTCCAGGAAGCTGGTCAGTCCGGCGTAGAACGCGACATGGTAGACCACGACGCCGAGCGCCAGGTAGCCGCGTAAGCCCTCCAGCTTGTGGTCACGCTTGGTCTCGCCGGCGTTCTCGGTGCGCACGCCGGCGGCGATAGGTGCCGTCATTCTCGCTCCTCATCTGTTCATCGGCACAGCAGCGGAAATGCGGCCGGTTAATCGTCGAGAATCGCCGTCGCAACGCTCGGATATCCCCGCCGGTCACACCGGCGTCCAGTGGCGAAAGGGGCCGTGCGCGCCCCTTCCTCGCTTGCAGAATCTCACTCCAACGGATGACGGGACGTATTCAAGATTGCGCAGTTCGACCCGGCTGCCGCGCTCTCGGTGCGGCCGTCACGCGCATCGGACTATGCTGGCCGGGCCCGGAAATGCGGTCGATCATCGTCATGCCGCGAGGGCTACCGGAATCCGCGAACAGGGGAGATCCATGACTGAAACCAAGACCGAGACCAAGCAGGACGCCGCGCTGCGCCGGCTCGAGAAGCTCCTCGGCACCTGGGAGGTGAGCGGCGACGCGACCGGCACGGTGACCTACGAGTGGGGCCCGGGCGAGAAGTTCGTGCTGCAGCACGTCGACATCACGCTCAACGATCACCACATCGTCGGGCTGGAGGTCATCGGGCGGCTGCTCCCGTTCGGCGCGGAGGAGCCGAGTGAGGAGATCATGTCCCGCTTCTACGGCTCCGACGGCGAGACCTACGACTATGTCTACGAGGTGAGCGAGGACGGCAGCACGCTCACGATCTGGGGTGGGGTCCGCGACTCCCCCGCGTACTTCCAGGGGACCTTCGACAAGACCGGCACCAAGAACGAGGGTGCCTGGGTCTACCCGGGCGGCGGCGGTTACACGTCCAACATGACGAAGGTCAAGTAGGGCGCGGAAACCAGGGACGGGCCGGGTGCGCGCACCCGGCCCGTCGTCGTGTCCGTCTCAGGCGACGGCCGCGGCCTTGAACGAGCCGTAGTAGCCGGCGATCGCGTGGAACGACGCCTTCGGCTCGTACGTGTACGGCGACGCGGGGTCGGCGATGCGCTCCCGGATCGTCTTGACGATGCACAGGCTCGCCGTGTCCAGGTCCAGCCGCGGGTCGTCCGGCGAGTGCGGGTGCGTCGGGTGGATGAAGTCGGTGACCGACACCCCGCGGATGCCGGCCTCGTCGAAGATGCCGAACATCTTGGTGTGGAAGGCCGCCTGCGCCTCCTCGTCCCGCACGATCCCGTCGAGGATCTTCAGCTCGTCGAAGTCGCTGCGGTCCACCACGTCCCAGAAGAAGAACGCCTTCTCCTCCGCGCCGCGGTAGGTGGCGGTGCCGAAGCCGGCGATGTCGATCGGCTTGCCCCAGCTGCGGTACCGGTCGATCTCCGCCGCGTGCTGCTCCGGCGTCAGGTACCGCGGCTGGTAGTAGTACATGAGCCCGATCGCGTCGAACGGCGTCCAGTCGACCTGCTCGAAGGGCGCCGCCGAGTAGCTGATCTCGCCGTTGAAGACGCCGCGGGCCACCGTGGCCGCCTCGGAGAGGAAGGCGTTGAGCCGCGGCGCGGCGTCGGCGAGGTCGGCGGCGCTCTGCGGGCTCAGCAGGTAGTGGTCGTTGTCGGAGTAGATGTTCGCCATGCGCTGGTGGTAGTGCTCGCCGGGGGTGATGCCACCGGTGAAGATGGTGTGCGCGGCGCCGACGGTCAGCGCGACGCTCGCACCCTCCAGGCGCAGGGTCTCCGCGAGCCGGCCGACGTCGGCCAGGTGCGCCAGGATCTCCTCGCGCGGGTGGTCGACCAGCCGCGGGTCCAGCAGGACGTGCAGGCCGTGCCCGATCGCCGCCCGGGCCGCGGTCTCGAGGCGGCCGAGGTCGGTGCCGTAGACGGTGACCGCGTTCGCGTTGAGCGCTTGCGCGATCATCGCGATCTGGGCGCGGATCTCGTCGTCGCCGACGGTCCGCGACAGTTCCCCCTGCCCGGTCGCGAAGTTGGAGCCGACGTCGTAGGCGACGCCACGGTAGGTGAACATGTCTGCGTCCTCTCTGGGGTTGCGGGTCAGGGGTTCAGCTCGTTGCGGCGGGGGCCGGTCGAGGTGAGGCTCCAGCCGGCGGTGAGCTGCCGGGTGTTCGGGCCGGGCAGCAGCCGCTCACCGGGCGCGGACGGCAGCTGGGCGCTGCGCTGCTGGTCGGGGGTGAGGAAGACGTTGCGGGCCAGCTGGCTGCGCGGGATGTCGGTGTTGCGGGCGATGACGTCGCCCAGGCTCACCCGGTAGTCGATGCCGAAGAGGTTGCGCACCAGCGGCAGCAGCGGGTCGTTGGCGAAGAAGAACCGGTCGCCGTCGCGCAGCGCCTGGAACTGGTGCTTCCAGATCGCCAGCTGCAGCTCGCCGAACTCGGTGCCGGGCACGTGCTTCTCGGCGATCAGCCCGGTGAACGCGTCGACCTGGTCGACCGTGCCGTAGATCGCCTTGAGCCGCGCCGCCGTGGTGGTGCGCCGCACGCCGCGGACCGCGTTGTCGGCCTGGGCGGTCGTGGCGTGGCCGTTGATGTCGTACAGGGCGGTGTAGTCCATGATGTTCGGGTCGTTGATCTCGTTGCCGGCGGTGAGCAGCGGGTCGGCCGGAAACTCCTGCGTCGCCTCGCCCGTGATGGCGGTGAACGACGTCTTCGGCGGCAGCCCGTACGCGGCCCGCAGCTGGTTGTAGGTGCCCAGGCCGTGGTCGCGGCCGCGCTCGATGTCCACCGCGGCGAGGTCGTTGACGCCGGCGATGCAGGTCGGGCCGGACGGGTCCTCGGCGCAGCCGGGGTTGCCGGAGAAGTCGAACCTGCCGTTGCGCATCAGGTCGTTGATGATCTCGTCGTTCTTGTTCTGCGGGATCGAGCTCACCCCGCGCAGCACCGGGCCGAGCTGGAGCCGCTCGAGCAGGTCCGGGTTGAAGAACGTCTCCTCGCCGATCGGCACCGACAGCACGACCTGGTTGCCGGTCTTCTTGACGGTGACGCCGACGGAGGCGAAGTAGTCGAGGTCCGCCTGGCTCCACCGGCCGGGCTCGCCCTTCATCGTGTAGTGCGTGCCGATCATGCTGTGCGCGCGGTACCCGACGGTGGCGAACTCGTTGGTGACCCCGGCGTCGACGTCCGCCTTGTAGCCGCTGTAGGCGGGCAGCCGCACGCCGAGCGACGGCAGGAACTCCTGGTAGGTGATGTACTGCAGCTCGGCGATGAGCACCGCGCGGGCGACCTGGAACTTGTCCTGCTCCGACATCCACGACGGCAGCTTCGACACGATCCGGTTGTGCTCGCGGTTGAACAGCGTGTGGGTGGCCAGCAGCCCCGGGTTCTCGTTGGCGCGCTGGTCACCGGCGACCGCGACGACCTCCGGGGTGGCGAACAGCGACCCGACGACCATCGGCGGCGCCGTCTCCCAGTTGCCGCGGCTGGCGGCGCGGGGCAGGTAGCCGCCCGGCATGAGCAGGCGCGCCCCGTTGTTGGCCGGGTTGCCGTCGACGGTGCCCTCGCGCATCCAGTCCAGGCGGGCGTCGGCGTTGCTGTAGACGGTCGCCGCGTCGATGTAGGAGCTGATCGCGTTGATCTGCTCGCGCGGCACCGTGACGCCGGTGCCCTCCTCGGCGATGGAGCGCTCGAAGAACAGGAACCCGAGGTCGTTGCGGGACGACTCCAGCGGGTCGGCGTTGTTGAACGGGATGTTCGCCTCCTCGCCGGACGGACCGGTCTGGCGCCGGCCGACCCGCTGGGCGATGGTGTGGTCCAGGAACTGGCCCCAGACGAAGCCCCACTGGCTGACCCCGCGCTCCGAGTACAGCTGCTGCGAGCCGCCGTTGATGACGCGGTTGCTGATGTACCGCGTGTTCGGGCCGCCCTGCGCCTGGTTGACCCCGTCGGCGTAGTGGTGGTCGCCGACCCGCGGGTAGATGGTGTTCGTCCGTCCCCACTCGGGGTGCGACCGGTTGTTGGTCCCGCCGTCGAGGCCCTGCGCCTCGACGATGCCGAAGATGCCGCCGCCGGGCGCGGCGGCCTCGGCCGACGCGCCGGTGCCCATGACGCTCGCGGTCACGAACGCGAGGACCAACGCACCTCCTCGGCGGATCCGCTGCCCGCGGGCGCGACTGGACTGAACCATGGCTCTCCCCTCTCAGATGCACGGTTGGCGCCCGGCACCACGGTCCACATCGGACCCTCACCGCTGAGGACCGCTTCGGCGTGCCGGCGTCCGGACGTACCCGAGTCTTCACTGCATCAACGGGCATCGAGTTCTTGTCACGTGCGGCCTCGCCCGCTTGGACCGGCGCTCCAGAGCCGCTCGATCCGCGGTCGATCCCTTACCTGACGCCGCGGATGGGGCGCACGAGCACGGCCGAGCCGACGCCGACGACGGCGGCCAGCCAGAACAGCGTCGAGTAGCCGCCGAGGTGCAGGATCACCGGGCCGGACAGCGCCGGGGCGAGCAGCCCGGCGAGCGTGACTGCCAGGTTGATCAGGCCCATGTCCTTGCCCCGCCCGGCCGCCTCCGGCAGCACCTCGGTGACCAGCGCCTGGTCGACCGACATGTAGACGCCGAAGCCGAGGCCGAGCAGCACCGCGGCGATCAGCGCCGCCGTCCAGGTCAGCGACACGGCCAGGGTGGCGCACGCGGCCGCCTGGAGCGCGGCGCTGACGATCGTCAGGTTCTTGCGCCGCAGCCGACGGTCCGAGATCCGCCCCATCGGCACGCTGGCGAGCGACGCGACGATGACGTACACGGTGTTGAGCAGCAGGACACCGACGGCGGGGTCGGCGTAGTGGATCTCGTCCTGCAGGAAGAAGTACAGATAACCGGAGAACAGCCCGTTGGCGAGGAAGAACAGGAAGCGCCCGCTCATCGCCCACCAGAAGTCGGGGTGCTGCCGCGGGCTGACCCACAGCGAGCCGGTGAGCGCCCGCCACGTGAACGGCGCCCGCTGCGCGCGCGGCAGCGCCGTGCCCCGGGTGAACAGCGCGAAGGGCAGCACGCCCAGCACCATCAGCACGCCCATCGTCACGTAGCCGGCGGTGACGCCGGTGACCGCCACCGCGACCAGCGAGATGCACACCAGCAGGCCCAGCGAGCCGCCGACGCCGCCGCCCCAGGCCGACACGGTCGCCCGCTGCCGGACCGGCACGTCGTCGGGCACGACCGCGACGAGGCTCGTGCTGAGCACCGCGATCGCCACGCCCGCGGCGACGGCCGTCAGCAGGTAGCCGGCGACCGTGGTCTGGAACGCCTGCACGGCGAAGACCGCGCCGGTGCCCAGGGCGCCGGCCAGGATCCACGGGTGCCGGCGGCCGGAGCGGGCCGTGGTGCGGTCCGACAGCGCCCCGAACAGCGGGCTGAGGAGCAGGGCGACGAGCCCCGTCAGCACTCCCGCGAGGGCGAACATGCCGACCTTGCCGGCCGGGTCGACCCGCTCGGCCAGCTGCGGGCCGACGACCGAGGCAGCGCCGTACACGAGGCCGGACAGCATGAAGTTGGCCAGTGACCACAGCAGGATCCACCGTCCGGTGACGCGACGGGTCGGCTCCTCCAGCGCGGGGACGGCGGCAACGCCGGTCTGTTCCGAGGCCGCTTCGGAGATGGTCATCGTCGATCTCCTTTCATAGACGCACACCAGGGCGAGCCCGGGACCCTCCGTCACCGCTGCACCGCTCACACCGCACTGTCGCCGCAGCGGGGGCAGCCCGCATCTCCCGCCGTGCCGACCCACGACGGCCCCGGCGGCACGCATTTCAGGAGATGCGGCCCGCCGCGCGGCGGTGTGACGCTACTTGGACAAAATTGCCCGGCGATTGCAGGAGGTGACCCGCTGTGGCCGATCATGTCGGAGGCCGTGCCGTGGTGCTGGGCGGAGGCATGGGCGGGCTGCTCACCGCCCGCGTCCTGGCCGAGTCGTTCAGTCAGGTGTCCATTGTGGACCGTGACGCGCTCGTGGGCGTGGACCGGCCGCGCCGCGGCGTGCCCCACGCGCGGCACGCACACGCACTGCTGGCCCGTGGGCAGCAGATCCTGGAGGAGCTGTTCCCGGGGCTGCGCCAGGAACTGATCGACGCGGGCATCCCGGCCGGCGACATCGCCGGCAACCTTCGCTGGTACTTCAACGGGCGCCGGCTCGCCCCGGGCAGCGCCGACCTGCTGAGCGTGTCGGCGACCCGGCCGCAGCTGGAGGCGCACGTCCGGGCGCGGGTCGCCGAGCTGTCCAATGTGGACTTCATGGAGCGCTTCTCCATCAACGGGCTCGTCACCGGCGCCGGCGGCCGCGTCACCGGGGTGCGGGTGCAGAGCGACGACTTCGGCATCGCGGCGACGCTCGACGCCGACCTCGTCGTGGACAGCACCGGCCGCGGCTCGCGGACCCCGGCGTGGCTGGAGGAGCTCGGCTACGGGCGGCCGGCCGAGGACAAGGTCAAGGTGGACCTGGCGTACACCACCCGGCACTTCCGCCTGAAGAACGACCCCTACGGCACCGACCTGTCCATCAACCCGGTCGCCAGCCCGGCGAACCCGCGTGGCGCGTTCTTCCCGAAGCTGGCCGACGGCTCGTCACAGCTGTCGCTCACCGGCATCCTCGGCGACCACCCGCCGACCGATCCCGAGGGCTTCATGGCGTTCGCCAAGACCCTCGCCGCGCCGGAGATCTACGAGGCGATCCAGGACGCCGAGCCGCTCGACGACCCGGTGACGTTCAAGTTCCCCGCCAGCGTCCGGCGCCGGTACGAGCTGATGCGCGCCTTCCCCGCCGGCCTGCTCGTGCTCGGCGACGCCGTGTGCAGCTTCAACCCCGTCTACGGGCAGGGCATGACGGTCGCCGCGCTGGAGGCGTGGACGCTGCGCAACATGCTCGCGCACGGCTCGGTGCCCGACGCGCGCCGCTTCTTCCGCGAGATCGCCAAGGTCGTCGACGCGTCCTGGACCATCTCGGCCGGCGCGGACCTGGGCTTCCCCGGCGTCGAGGGCGAGCGCACCTTCCAGACCCGGATGGGCAACGCGTACATGGCCCGGCTGCACGCCGCGGCCGTCAACGACCCCACCGTCACCGCCGCGTTCTTCCGGGTCGCCGGCCTCGTCGACCCGCCCACCGCGCTCATGCGCCCCGCCATGATGCGCCGCGTCCTGGGCGCGCCCAGGCCCGCCCGCGCCGCCTGACGCTCCCGCCTAGCCCCATGAAGGAGTTTCCGATGCGAGTCCTGTTCACCCCGTACCCCTCGGTCGCGCACCTGCTGCCGATCGTGCCGCTGGCATGGGCGTTCCAAAGCGCCGGGCACGAGGTCCGGGTGGCGTCGCATGCCGGCTTCATGCCGCAGATCGCGGCGACCGGACTGACCCCCGTGCCGCTCGGCGACCCGGACTCGCACGAGGCCCGGCTGCGCGACGACGCACGCCGGCCGGCCGAGGCCGCCGAGGTGCTGCGCTACGCCGACGTCATGGGCCTGGACGCCGTCGAGCGCGAACACTGGATCACCTTCTACCAGTACCTGCTCAACCCGATCGCCGACTACGTGCGCACCGACCTGCCGGAGTGCGCCGACCTGGTCGCCTTCGCCCGCGCGTGGAAGCCCGACCTGGTGCTGTGGGACGAGCTGTTCTACGCCGGCCCGGTGGCGGCGGCCGCCAGCGGCGCCGCGCACGCCCGCTTCATGCTCGGCCCGGACGAGATCGCGTGGAGCGTCGACCGGCTGGAGGAGCACGCCGCGGAGCTCGTGGCGGCCGGCCTGTCGGCCAACCCGCTCGCCGACGTCATGCGCCCGATCGCCGAGATCTACGGTCTCGAGGTCGACCGGGAGCTGATGCTGGGCCAGTGGACGCTCGACCCGATGCCGGAGCGCTTCGGGCCGCCGACCACCGAGAAGGTCGTGCGGATGCGGTACGAGCCCTACAGCGGCGCGCAGACCGTGCCGGCGTGGCTGAACGAGCCGCCGCGCCGCCCGCGGGTCGCGCTGACCCTCGGCGAGTCGACGCGCCGCTTCGTCCCCGGCGACTGGGACCGCACCCCGAAGATCCTCGAGGCGGTCGCCGGCCTGGACATCGAGGTCATCGCCACCCTCAACTCCCTACAGCTGCAGGGCCTGGAGTCCATCCCGGACAACGTCGTGGTGGTCGACTGGCTGCCGCTGACCCAGCTCCTGCCGACCTGCTCGGCGATCATCCACCACGGCGGCATGGGCACCTTCGCGGCCAGCCGCGCCTTCCGGGTGCCGCAGCTCGTCTGCGACACCGAGGAGTCCGTGCTCATGCGGCAGGAGAAGGTCGAGGCGCCCACGTACACGATCGGCCGGGAGTTCGGCGTGCGCGAGGAGACCGAGGTCGAGACGACCCAGTGGATCGTGCCGGCGAAGAAGCTGGAGGCGACCTGGACGTCGGAGTACGTCATCACCAACCACGCCGGGGCCCGGCTCAACCACCGCACGCTGACGGTCGAGGAGATCGGCAAGCTGATCCTCCAGGTCGCCGGCGAGGGCGTCTACCAGGACGGCGCCAACGACATCTACGAGACCTGGCTCGCCACCCCCGCGCCCGCGCAGGTCGTCAAGATCTTCGAGGGCCTCGTCTCCTTCCGAAAGGGCCGGTGAGCGATGCAGCCGCTGTTCGCTGAGCACCTCCACGTGGGCCGGCCGAACGTCGGTGACCGCGGTCGCTTCCTCGACCGGATCAACGGCGCCCTGGACCGCCTCTGGCTGGCCAACAACGGGCCGCTCGTGCAGGAGTTCGAGGCGCAGGTCGCGGCCGTCGCACAGGCCCGCTACTGCGTCCCGGTCGCCAACGCGACCGTCGGCCTCCAGATCGCGGCGAAGGCGGCCGGGATCGGGCCCGGCGACGAGGTGATCGTGCCGTCGTTCACCTCGCCGGCCACCCCGCACGCCATGGAGTGGATCGGCGCGGTGCCGATCTTCGCCGACGTCGACACCGAGACCGTGACCCTCGACCCGCACCACGTCGAGCGGCTCATCACCCCGCGCACCAAGGCCATCATCGGCGTGCACGTCTTCGGCCGCCCCTGCCACATCGACGAGCTCAGCGCCCTGGCCGACCAGCACGGCCTGATCCTGCTGTTCGACGCCGCGCAGGCGCTCGGCTGCACCTACCACGGCCGGCCGATCGGCGGCTTCGGCGACGCGGAGATCTTCAGCTTCCACGCCACGAAGTACCTCAACAGCTTCGAGGGCGGCGCCATCGTCACCAACGACCCCGACCTGGCCGAGGCCGCCCGGGCGATGCGCAACCTGGGGCTGGACGAGCACCGCGAGCAGACGTACCTCGGCATCAACGGGCGCATGACGGAGGCGTCGGCCGCGATGGGCCTCACGTCCCTGGAGTCGATGCAGGACTTCATCGACGTGAACCGCCGCAACGCCATGCTCTACCAGGACGGCCTGGCCGGCGTCCCCGGCGTCACGCTGCGCCGGCAGGCCCCCGGCGAGCGGGCCAACCACCAGTACGTGGTCATCGAGACCGACGCCCGCGACGCCGTGCACGACCTGCTGCTGGAGCACAACGTCCTGTCCCGCAAGTACTTCTACCCCGGCTGCCACGACATCGAGCCGTACCGCTCGAAGCGGGCCCGCCACACGCCCCTGCCGCTCCCGCGGACCGAGGCACTGTGCGACCGCGTCCTGTCCCTGCCGACCGGCACCTCGATCGGCCCGGCGGAGATCGCCGGCATCTGCGACATCATCCGCACCGCCTGCCTCCCGCTCCGCCAACGCCTGGCCGCCTGACCGCTCCTCCCCCTCCCCCCGAAGCCGCCCCGCCTCCCCCAGGCGGGGCGGCTTCGCATGCCTTCCCGTCCACGACCCTGCCACGGTGTGCCTGGCCCTGCCCCGCCCGGCTTGATCGAAGGACGGTCCTGGCCGCCCGGACGACCACCACACGACTTGGATCACGCCGGCGGCGGCGACGGCGACCCACGACGGCAGGGATGGTTGTGCACCACGACGCCGAGCGCGGCGTCGGCGACCGGAGTGATGCGCATCGGTTGTGAAACCCAGCGACGGCGTGGAAGCACCGGATGACGCCCTCGACGGCGCTGGACCCATGCGAGGACGGCGGCCGGGGAACATCACCGCGACCACGGCACGGAGCGCGACCGTGCAACCGAGCGGGTTGCGAACCGCGAAGATCGAAGGACAGCCCTGGGCGTCCGGGCGGCCGTGACGCGACTTGGATCACGGCCCCGGAGCGGAGCTGGAGCGGAGCCGGAGCGGAGCGTCGGGTGGAGAACGGGCTGGGGCAGTGGGGCGCCGGGCGGCTCGTCCCGGGGGGGGTGAGGTGCGCGGGACCGTCGCAGTGGAAGGCGGCCCGGCACCTGGGGTGCCGGGCCGCCTTCGGGAACCAAGAAGCGGGTCAGACGGGCTGGACCTTCTCGGTGTCGGGGGCGGGGGTGTCCTCGGCCGTGTCGGCCGGGGCTCCGTGGCCGTGGCCGCCGCCCTGGCCTGCCATCGGGGGCACGCCGCGCAGGGTGGCCACCGACAGGACCGCCAGGCCGAGGAAGACGACGCCGCAGACCGCGGCCACCGTGTTGAGCTCCGTCGTGAAGGCCGTGCGGGCCGCGGCGACCAGCGCGTCGCCGACCGCGCCCGGCAGGGACTGCGCGACGAAGAGTGCGCCGTCCGCGGTCTCGGCCGCGGCGTCGCCGGCGGGGGTGCCGGCGATCTCCGGCGGGACGACCATCTCGCGGGAGTAGACGGCCGCGCCGATGCTGCCCATGGTGGCGATGCCGACCGCGACGCCCAGGTCGCCGCTGGTGGTCTGCAGGGAGGACGCCGAGCCGGCCTTCTCCGGCGGGGCGGCCGGCACGACCAGCTGGCTGACCACCGGGCCGACCGGGCTGACCCCGAAGAAGACGATGCTGAAGCCGACGATGAGCATGGCCAGGCCGGCCGCGACGGTGAGCTGGCTGAGCACCGTCATGCCGATGGCGGCGATGACCGCGCCGCCGGCGACGACGTACGCGGGGCGGACCTTCTGCGCGATGCCCTGGCTCATGCCGATGCCGATCAGCAGCGCGAAGGTCGGCACCAGGATCCACAGGCCGCTGCTGAGCGGGCTGCGGCCCTCCACGACCTGCAGGAACTGGGCCAGGAAGAAGCCGGCGCCGCCCTGGACGGCACCGATGAGCAGGGCCAGGACCAGCGCGCCGCTGACCGCCTTGATCTTGAACAGGCGGATGTCGAGCAGGGGGTCGGCGAGCTTGCGCTGGCGCTGGACGAACAGGGTGCCGAAGGCGAGGCCGCCGACGAGCGTGACCACGGCGACGGCGGTCCAGCCGTTCGCGGCCAGCTCCTTGAACGCGTAGATGACCGGCAGGATCGCCAGCAGCGAGAGCGCGACGCTGAAGAGGTCGAGCCGGCCCGCGTTCGGGTCCTTGAACTCCGGCAGCAGCACCCGGGCGGTCGCGACGACCAGCAGCATGACCGGCGGGCCGATCAGGAACACCGAGCCCCACCAGAACCACTGCAGCAGGACGCCGCCGACGACGGGGCCGAGGGCGACGCCGAGCGTCAGCGCCGACGCCCACACCGCGATCGCGATGCCCATCTCTTTCGGGTTCTTGAACATCTGGGTGATCAGCGCGAGCGTCGACGGGATGAGCGTCGCACCGGCGATGCCCAGCAGCGCGCGGCAGACGATGAGCATCTCCGGCGTGGTGGCGAACGCCGCCACGGCCGACACCAGGCCGAACGCGGTGGCGCCGATGACGAGCAGTTTTCGGCGGCCGATACGGTCGCCGAGCGTGCCCATGGTGACCAGGAACCCGGCGCTGAGGAAGCCGTAGATGTCACCGATCCACAGCTGCTGGCTGGCGCTCGCGTCGAGGTCGGCCGTCAGGTTCGGCAGCGCCAGGAAGAGCACGCTGATGTCGATCATGCCGAGCATCGACGGGAACCCGAGGACGGCGAGCCCGAGCCACTCGCGCCGGGTCGCCTTCACCTCCGGGCCTTGCGTATGTGTTGCCATGTCCCCTCCTCGTTCGAAGCCGCGTCACCGCAACGACGAGGCCCTCGCAGCCATTGTTCGGGGGGCACATGGACCGGACATCTTCACAAATGCGCTCTCTACGCCGCGGCTTCCAGCTGGCGGGCCACGTCGTACCGCCAGGAAGGGAACGTCGAGCAGAACTTCACGAAGTTGTTGATCAGGTGGGCCCCGTTCTGGGTGCAGATGCTCTCGGGGTGGAACTGCACCGACTCGACCGGCAGCCACCGGTGCCGCATCGCCATGATGTAGCCGTCGTCGAGAGACCGCGCGCTGACCTCCAGGCATGAGGGCACCGTCTCCTCGACGACCACCAGCGAGTGGTACCGCGTGGCGTGGAAGTCGTCGGCCATGCCGCGGAAGAGCCGCCGCCCGTCGTGCCGGATCCGGCTGGTCTTGCCGTGCATGAGATGCTCGGCGGGCACGACCGTGGCGCCGTAGGCGCGGCCGATCGCCTGGTGCCCCAGGCAGACGCCGAGGATCGGGACCTCCCCGGCGAAGGCCCGCACGATGTCCACGTGCCCCGAGTCGTCGGGGCTGCCGGGGCCCGGGCCGAGCAGGATCGAGTCGGGCCGCACCTCACGCACCTCGTCGAGCCGCAGCGCGTTGGAGCGCACCATGATCGGCTCGGCGCCGGCCGACATGAGGTACTGCCGGATGATGTAGACGAAGCTGTCGAACGCGTCGACGACGAGCACCCGCACGATGTCAGTCCTCCTGTAACAGTTCGCGGCCGGTGACCGCCCAGAAGGCGGCGCTGAGCTTCGCCAGCGTCTCGGTCCACTCCCGCCCGGCGTCGGAGTCGGCGACGACACCCGCCGAGGCCCGGGTGCGGTACTCGCCGTCGTGGTGGATCAGCGTGCGGATGCACAGGGCCATGTTCAGGTAGCCACCCACGTCGATCAGCCCGAGGGCTCCCCCGTACAGGCCGCGTCGGCTGTGCTCCATCGCCTCGATGATCTCCATGGCGCGGATCTTCGGCGCGCCGGTCATCGTGCCGGCGGGGAACAGCGCCGGGATGATGTCGTAGCTGTCGACCTGCTCCTCCGCCTGCCCGGAGACGGTGGACACCAGGTGCTGCACGTGGGAGTACCGCTCGATGGAGAAGTGCTCCGGCACGTCCAGGGTGTCGCGCCGGCAGATCCGGCCGACGTCGTTGCGGCACAGGTCCACCAGCATCGTGTGCTCGGCGAGCTCCTTGGGGTCGGCGAGCAGCCGCCGGGCCGCGGCCTCGTCGCCGTCGGGGCCGCCGCGCGGGACGGTGCCGGCGATCGGCCGCATCAGCACGTTGCCGTCCTCGACCCGCACGAAGAGCTCCGGGCTCGCGCCGACGAGGGTGTGCCCGCCGAGCGCCGTCAGGTACATGAACGGCGACGCGTTGCGCTCCCGCAGCCGCTGGTAGGCGTCCAGCGGCGGGGTCGGTGTGCGGACCGTCAGCTCGTGGCCGATCTGCACCTGGTAGATGTCGCCGATCGCGATGTGCTTGAGGCACGCCTCGACCGTCGTGAGGTAGTCCTCGCGGGCGGTGTCGTCGCTCCACCCGGTCACCTCGGCGAGCCGGGGCGGGTCCACCGGCGGGGCGCCGGCCAGCAGCCCGACGATGTCGTCGGGGAGCGCCGGCCAGGCGTCGCTGTCGAACAGCAGCAGCTCGGACTCGGCGGCGCCGACCTCGTGGGTGAGGCAGCCGCGGTACAGCACGAGGTGGACGTCCGGCAGCGACGGCTCCTGCTCGATCAGGTACGGCAGCTCCTCGATGTACCGCACCGCGTCGTAGCCGAAGTAGGCGAGGAACCCGAAGCTGAACCGCGAGGCTGAGCCCTCCGCGTCGAACGTCCCCTGCACCGCGCGCAGGACCGGCCACAGGTCGGTCATGGCGGGCAGCCGCAGGGTGTCGCCGTCGGCGACCAGCAGGCCGCGCGTGCGGTCCAGCACCGCGTCGCGCAGCGCCGGGACGCCGCCGACGTGGACGGCGCCGCGGGTCACCGAGACGGTGAGCAGCTCGCCGAAGCCGATGAACTCGTGCCGGGCGTCCTGTCCCGGGCCCGTCGCCGACTCCAGCAGGTAGACCTCGCCGGGACCGAAGCGCGCCGCGAGCGCGGACCACGCGGGCAGCGCGCCGGGCCTCGGGATCCGGTGCCGCCGGGTGTGTACGCGTACCTGATCAGACAAAGAAGGCATCGAAGTCCCCGTTCACGTCGTGATCGCGTAGCGGTGCGCAACCTCCCGGGCGGCCAGCACCGCGGCGTCCGGTGCCGTGCGGTTGTCCAGGATCCGTGCCGCCTTCCAGCTCACGAACGAGCCGGTGCTGGTGACCGGGTCGAGGTCGGCCTCCACGGTGAGGCCGGCCCGCACGCCGGTGCGCTCCCGCAGCCGGGCGGCGACGGCCGCGCCGATCGCCGGGGCGTCGCCGGCGAGCGCCGGCACCAGGTCCAGCCGGACGGTGACGGTGTCCTGGGTGCCGTCATTGTCGAGCACGATCTGGTAGCCGAGGCAGCCCCGGACGTCCTCGAGGACGAGCGCCTCCAGCTCGGCGGGCTGCAGGTCCGCGGCACCGACCCGGATCCGGTCGGCGGCGCGGCCGAGCACCTCCACCACCGGACCCGGCAGCGGCGCGTCCGGCCGGCCGGGCCGGACCCTGACGAGGTCGCCGGTGCGGTACCGGATGAGCGGCTTGATCCCGTCGACCAGCATGGTCAGCACGAGCTCGCCCTCGCCGAACGGACCCCGCGAGGCGCCGGTCCGCGGGTCGACGACCTCGGCGATGTAGTTGAGCCCGGCCAGGTGCATCTCGCCGGTGTGCGCCCCGGTCGCGATGCACAGCGCCTCCTGGGAGCCGTACAGCGTCGGGTACACGGTCGCGTCCGGCCACAGCGACGACACGTTCGCCCGCAGCTGCGGCGTGCAGATCTCGCCGAGCACGAGGAACATCTTGATCGGCAGGCGGCGCAGGTCGTACCCATAGTGCAGGGCGGCCTTCGCCAGGCTCAGGCACAGCGCCGGCGCGCAGACGACGACCTCGACGCCGAGCTCCTCGATGAGCCGCAGCGCCTTGCGGAACCCGACCCGCGGCGACTCCGGCCAGATCTTGACGTGGCAGGCGCCGACGGACTCCGCGACAGCGGTGAACACGTCGCCGAACGCGTACAGCTCCGACGGCCCCATGAGCCCGATGACCGGCATGCGGTCGCCGAAGCGGTGGCGCAGCAGCCGGCGCCACGACTGCTCGACGGCGCGGTTGCTGGTCAGGATGTCCTTCGGGCCGCGCGGGCAGGGCGTCGAGGCGCCGGTCGTGCCCGTCGTCTCGTAGTAGATGGCGGCCTCGGACATCGGACCCGACAGCACCCCGTACATCTCCCGGCGCAGGTCCTCCTTCGTGGTGAAGGGCAGCGCGGCGAGGGTCGAGGTGGTGACGGCGTCGACGACGATCCCGGCGAGGTGCCTGCGGTAGAACGGCGAGCGGGTCGTGACGTGCTTGAGCACGGTCGTCAACCGCTCGTCGTGCCAGGCACGCAGGTCCGTCTCGGACAGCGCGCCGGCGTAGTACCGCACGGACAGGTCGTCGTAGCGGGCCCGGAAGCCGGCCGGCAGCCGGACCCCTGCGGTGGTGGTCGCGGCGGTCACAGGCTCGCCCTGAGCTCGTCGAGGGCCAGACCGACCCGCTCGTTGCGGTCGCCGACGTCGAGCACGTCGGCCCGGCCGGTGAGCTCGCGGTAGTTGTTCAGCAGCTCGATCATGTCGACCATCCGCTCGACCATGCGGGTGACGTTGGTCAGGCCCTCCTCGTCGTTGGCGTAGTCGCCCTTGTGCAGCGCCTGCACCTCGGCGGGGAACCCGCTGCCGACGATGATCATCCGGTTGAGCAGGACGTTGGCCATGAGCTGACCGGTCACGTCGCTGTTGTTGTACCGGCGGGCGACGGCGATGACGCCCGCGACCTTGTTCGACAGCGGGCGGTCGAAGCGCAGGTAGCCCACGCCGGCCCGCTCGATGAAGGTCTGCATGAGGCTGGAGGTGCCGAACCCGTGCACGGGCGCGGCGTAGATGATCCCGTCGGCGGCGATCATCTTGTCCACGACGGCCGGGATGTCGTCGGTCTGCTCGCAGCGGATCGGCCGGTCGTTGCAGTCGCCGCACGGGCCGCACCGCAGCATCCGCAGGTCGCGCAGGTCGATCGTCTCGAACGCCGCGCCGCGGTTCGCGGCCACCGCGGCCGCGTGGCGCAGGACGCCGGCGGTGTTGCCGTCGCGCTCCGATCCGTTGATCGCGACGATCTTCGGCTCCATGGGTGGCGCCTCCTCGAAGTGGCACGGGACGTGGCTTCGAGCGTCGTTCGGGGCCGCCCGCCGCCGCATCTTGCAACGTGCGGTGATCGTCAAGCCGCCGGCGTCCGCCGGAGACGGCCCCGCGACGAACGCGGCACGCAGCGAGATGCGCGCGCCCCCCGCGGCAAGGCGCGCACGCAGCAAGATGCACGGCCCGGCGCCGCGCCCAACGATGAACGATGAAGATCAATCGAGGGCGAGGGAGCCACCCATGGGAGGCGAATACTGGAACCGCAGGACCGAGACGATGCCCCGGCCGCAGCTGCGGGAGTGGCAGTGGCGCAAGCTGCAGGTCGCCCTGCAGCACGCCCAGCGCTCGGAGTTCTGGAGTGAGCGGATCCCGGCGGGCATCGGCTCGCTCGACGACTACTTCGCGCGGATGCCGCTGACGTACAAGAAGGACCTCATCGCCGCGCAGGAGGTGGCGCCGCCGTACGGGACGCTGCCGTCGACCGACCCGGCGCTGGCGATCCGGCACCACCAGACGAGTGGCACCAGCGGCAACCCGCCGGTGCGCTCGTTCGACACGATCCGCGACTGGACCTGGTGCGCGGACGTGTACGCCACGGCGCTGTACGCGCTCGGGGTCCGCGAGCACCACCGCGGCATGGTCGCGTTCGGTTACGGCATGTTCGTCGGGTTCTGGGGCATGCACTACGCCCTGGAGCGGATCGGGGCCACGGTCATCCCGGCCGGCGGCTTCGACTCGCAGGCCCGCATCAAGCTGATGATCGACCAGCGGGTGTCGGTGCTGGGCTGCACCCCCAGCTACGCGCTGCGGCTGATCGAGACGGCCAAGGAGATGGGCGTC
This sequence comes from Dactylosporangium sp. NPDC006015, assembly GCF_040614215.1. Classification (NCBI taxonomy): domain Bacteria; kingdom Bacillati; phylum Actinomycetota; class Actinomycetes; order Micromonosporales; family Micromonosporaceae; genus Dactylosporangium; species Dactylosporangium sp. NPDC006015. The sequence goes on along the minus strand of NZ_JBEXUD010000061.1, from coordinate 13,177 downwards.
GACCTGGCCCGCGACGCCAACGTGGAGATCATCATGGCGGGCGGCGAGGCCCGGTCGAAGGCGACGACCCAGGCGATCGCGCACGGCTTCGGCGCCGAGGTGTTCAACGCCGCCGGCACCACGGAGCTCGGCACCACCAACATGTTCGAGTGCCGGGCCAACCGCGGCGGCTGCCACAGCATGGAGTCGACCGTCATCGACGAGGTGCTCGACCCGGTGACGAAGCAGCCCGTCGCGTACGGCGAGCAGGGGGTCCGGGTGTCGACCGGGATCGGCCGGGAGGGCATGCAGCTGTTCCGGCACTGGACCGAGGACCTGGTGATCCGCCGGCCGTGGCACGAGTGCGCCTGCGGGCGCAGCTGGGACTGGTTCGACGGCGGCATCCTCGGCCGCGCCGACGACATGCGCAAGATCCGCGGTGTGTCGGTCGAGCCGGTCATGTTCGAGGAGGTGCTGCGGCGCTTCGACGAGGTCGGGGAGTTCCAGACGGTGCTGCGCACCGTCCGCGGGCTCGACACCGTCGTCCTGCGGGTCGAGCCGGTCGGCACGCCGGCAGACGACCTGGCCGCGCGCATCGCCGACACCGTCAAGCGCGAGTGCAGCATCCGGCCCGATGTCGAGATCGTCGAGCCCGGCAGCCTGCCGCGGTTCGAGCTGAAGGGAGCGAGGTTCCACGATGAGCGGTGAACTGACCGGACCGCAGGAGCAGCAGCTGCTGGAGTGCTACCGGACCCTGCACGGTCTCGCCGAGGTCGACGTGCCGGCGGTGCGGGCCGCGGTGCGCCGCGCCGTCGCCGAGCTCCAGGTCGCCCTGGAGGGGCAGGCGCTCGTGTTCGAGTTCTACTCGCACCAGTGGGACGAGGCGGCGTTGCCCGTCGCGGCCTGACCCACACACCGTTCGTGCCCCGGCCCGTCTTCGGGCCGGGGCACGAACCTTCAGGTGGCACCGGCCGCCGAGGCCGACCGGCCCACCGAGTCTCAGCGCAGTGTCACCGCAGGGTCCGGGCGAACGTGCGGATGTCCGCGACGAGCGCCTCCGGCTGCTCCAGCGCCGCGAAGTGCCCGCCGTCCGGGTGCTCCGTCCACTGGGTCAGCGTCGGCAGGGCCTTCTCCGCGAAGGTCTTGATCGGGCGGGTCGCGTCGTGCGGGAACACCGCGACGGCGACCGGCATCGCCAGGTTCCACGGGCCGCCCCAGGTCGCCACGAAGTCGCCGGTGGTCGGCGTGGTCTCGTAGTAGATCTGCGCCGACGACCCAGCGGTCGCGGTCAGCCAGTACAGGGTGACGATCGACAGGATCGTGTCCCGGTCGATCACCTCCTCCGGCCGCTCGACCGCGCCGGTCCACTCGTAGAACTTCTCGACGATCCAGGCGAGCTGGCCCACCGGGGAGTCGGTCAGCGCGTACGCCAGGGTCTGCGGCCGGGTCGACTGGATCTTCTGCCAGCCGATGCCGTCCTCGGCGAAGTGCGCGCCGTGGCCGAGCCGCTCCAGGTCGTCGGCGTCCAGCGACGCGACGGCGGCGGGGTCCGGCGGGAAGGTCACGAGCATGTTGATGTGCACCCCGGCGGCGTGCTCCGCGTCGGCGAGCCCGAGCTGCAGCGAGATGACCTTGCCCCAGTCGCCGCCCTGCGCGATGTACTGGTCGTAGCCGAGCGAGCGCATGAGGTCGGCCCACGCGCGGGCGACCCGGGTGACGCTCCAGCCGGGCTGGCCGGTCGGGCCCGAGAAGCCGAACCCGGGGATGGTCGGGATGACCACGTGGAACGCGTCCTCGGCGGTCCCGCCGTGCGCCTCCGGGTCGGTGAGCGGCCCGATGAGGTCGAGGAACTCCAGCACCGACCCCGGCCAGCCGTGGGTCAGGATGATGGGCGTCGCGTCGGCGTGCCGGGACCGCACGTGGATGAAGTGCACCGTGGCGCCGTCGATCTCGGTGACGAACTGCGGGTGCGCGTTGAGCTTCGCCTCCGCGGCCCGCCAGTCGAAGCCGGTCCGCCAGTACTCGGCGAGCTCCTGCAGGTATGCCAGCGGGACGCCGCGCGACCAGCCGGGGCCGGGCCCGGCGTCGGGCCACCGGGTGGCGGCCAGCCGGCCGCGCAGGTCGTCCAGCTCGGACTCGGGTATGTCAACCTGGAACGGTCGCATCGGCGCACCACCTCAACTCGGTGTGATCTCCTGCTGTTGTCCGTAGCGTCGCACCCGGGCCCCGGCTGCCCCATCTCCTGTTGTGCCCAGGTGCGTCCGGTGCGCACGGCATGAGATGCACGCCGCCGTGGCCTCGGACGACAGTGATGCCATGACGGTGACCCATTCGACCGAGACCGATGTCGCGCCCGATGCGGCGCCGGCGTATCCGCTGCAGCGCGAATGCCCGTACAAGCCGTCGGCCGGCACGGCGAAGCTGCGCGAGCCCGGCCCGATCATCCGGGTCCGGCTGTACAACGGCCGCACCGCCTGGCTGGTGACCGGCCCCGCCGAGGTCCGCGCGCTGCTCGCCGACCCGGCGATGTCGAGCATGGCGACCTGGGATGACTACCCGGTCATCGACGAGAGCCACCTGCACATGCGGGCCAGCAAGGAGATGGCGCAGGAGGTCGAGGGCGGCTTCCCGGAGGTGCTGTTCGGGGTGGACCCGCCGGTGCACACCCGCCAGCGCAAGATGCTGCTGCCGAGCTTCACCAACCGCAAGGTGCAGACGCTGCGCCCGATCATCCAGCGCATCGTCGACGAGCGCCTCGACGCGATGCTCGCCAAGCCCCAGCCGGCGGACTTCCTCGCCGACTTCGCCGCGCCGGTGCCGATGATGGTGGTGTGCCTGTTCCTGGGCGTGCCCTACGCCGAGCGGGACTTCTTCGAAGGGCCCATGCACGACCTGGTGGTGCCGGAGAAGGCCGAGGCGGCGTGGGAGGAGTTCACCGTCTACCTGGAGCGGCTCGTCGACAAGAAGATGACCGAGCCCGGCGAGGGCCTCATCGACGACCTCATCGCGAGCCACGTGCGCAGCGGCGAGCTGTCCCGCGACGAGCTGGTCGCGTTCGCGATGGCCATCCTCATGGCCGGGACGGTCACGACCACCAGCGCCATCGCGCTCGGCACGCTCGCCCTGCTCGACCACGAGGGCCAGTACGAGGCGCTGGTCGCCGACCCGAGCCTGGTCCCGGGGGCGATCGAGGAGATCCTGCGCACGGTCAACCTCGTCGAGCAGCTGTCGCGGGTCGCGACCGCCGACGTCGAGATCGGCGGCGTCACCATCAAGGCCGGTGACGGCATCCTGCTCAGCTGCGCCGCGGCCAACCTCGACCCGAGCGTCACCTCGCACCCCGACGAGTTCGACATCACCCGCCCGCCGACCGGCGCCCTCGCCTTCAGCTACGGGCTGCACCACTGCATGGGGCACAACCTGGCGCGCCTGGAGCTCGAGGTGGTCCTGCGGACCCTCGCCGACCGCGTGCCGAAGCTGCGCCCGGCGGTGCCGACGGCCGAGATCCCCTGGTACTTCGACTTCACCGTCTCGCGCCTGACGTCCTTCCCCGTCACCTGGTAAGGGGCCGGCGCGATGGAGTCCCAGCCCGCCACCGGGCCCGCCACGGAAGACCCGGCCGGCGACGCCCGCGTGACCCGGCCGTTCACCGGCGACGAGTACGTCGAGTCGCTGCGTGACGGCCGGGAGGTGTACCTGTACGGCGAGCGCGTCGCCGACGTGACCCGGCATCCCGCGTTCCGCAACCCGGTCCGGATGACGGCGCGGCTCTACGACGCCCTGCACGACCCCGCGACGCACGACGTGCTCACCGCGCCGACCGACACCGGCAGCCGGGGCTACACCCACCGGTTCTTCCGGACGCCGCGCAGCGCGGAGGACCTCGTCGCCGACCAGCAGGCGATCGCCGCGTGGGCCAGGCTCAGCTACGGCTGGATGGGCCGCAGCCCCGACTACAAGGCGTCGTTCCTCGGCACCCTCGGCGCCAACGCCGACTACTACGAGCCGTTCGGTGACAATGCCCGGCGCTGGTACCGCGAGTCGCAGGAGAAGGTCCTGTACTGGAACCACGCGATCGTGCACCCGCCGGTCGACCGGTCCCGCCCGCCGGACGAGGTCGAGGACGTCTTCGTGCACGTGGAGCGGGAGACCGACGCCGGTCTCGTGGTGTCCGGCGCGAAGGTGGTCGCGACCGCGTCGGCGCTGACGCACTACAACTTCCTCGCGCACTACGGGGTGCCGGTGCGCAAGAAGGAGTTCGCGCTCATCGCGACGGTGCCGATGGACGCGCCCGGCATGAAGCTGCTGTGCCGTCCGTCCTACGCGGCGACGGCGGCGGTGATGGGCAGCCCGTTCGACTACCCGCTGTCCTCCCGTCTCGACGAGAACGACACGATCCTGGTCCTGGACAAGGTCCTGATCCCGTGGGAGAACGTGTTCGTCTACGGCGACCTCGGCAAGGTCCAGATGTTCTCCGGCCAGTCCGGGTTCACCGAACGCTTCACGTTCCACGGCTGCACCCGCCTGGCGGTCAAGCTCGAGTTCCTCGCCGGCCTGCTGCTCAAGGCCGTCGAGATCACCGGCACCGACAGCTTCCGCGGCGTGCAGAGCCGCCTCGGCGAGGTCCTCGCCTGGCGCAACCTCTTCTGGGGGCTGTCGGACGCCGCCGCCCGTAACCCGGTGCCGTGGAAGGACGGCGCGGTGCAGCCGAATCCCCAGTACGGCATGGCGTACCGCTGGTTCATGCAGATCGGCTACCCGCGCATCCGCGAGATCGCGCTGCAGGACATCGCCAGCGGGCTCATCTACGTCAACTCCAGCGCCGAGGACTTCAAGAACCCGGCCGTGCGCCCCTACCTGGACAAGTACCTGCGCGGTTCGAAGGGCGTCGACGCCGTCGACCGGGTGAAGGTCATGAAGCTGCTGTGGGACGCGTTCGGCTCCGAGTTCGGCGGCCGGCACGAGCTCTACGAGCGCAACTACTCCGGCAACCACGAGAACACCAGGGTGGAGCTGCTCAACGGGCAGATCGCCGGCGGCCAGACCGAGCAGTACAAGGCCTTCGCCGACGCCTGCCTGCGCGAGTACGACCTCGACGGCTGGACCGCGCCGGACCTCGCCTCCTTCGACGAGCTGCGCAAGCTCTCCTACGGCAGCCTCAACATCTGATCCTCCTCCCGCGCCCCGCCCCTCTCCTCCGAGGGGCGGGGCGTTCTCGTGTGCGGAAATTGGGAAGCAGACATTCACCATCGGCAATTACCACACAGCGTGACCGAATGACTACGAGAGCATTTTGAAAGAAGCTGGAGCGTCGCTGGAGTGCCAGTATTGAACCAACAGAGAAATGGACGGAGGTGAATAGAATGAAGAAGATCGAGGTTCGCAAGCTGGAGGAGATCAAGACCAGCGCCAACATCACCGCGAACGCCGCGTGCCCCGGCACGGACCCCGTCTGACCAGGACGGTAACGGCATCAAACCAAGTGGGGGACCGGGAAAGTTCCGGTTCCCCACTATTGGTGTGCTGAAAAGTGATCGCAAGATTGGAGTGACCAGTGACCCAGCTCCGCGCCCCTTACAACGCCGACACGACCGTCGCCGTCCTGCCGTTCCAGCGCCGCCCGGAAGGGGACGAGATCGTCATCGGCGACCCGTCCCGCGGCGCGTTTCTCGCACTGCCGAAAGACGGGGTCGACCTGCTCGACTGGCTCGCCGCCGGCGACACGGTCGGCGAGGCGGCCCGCCGCTACGAGTCCCGCTACCACGAGACCCCCGACATGGAGGACTTCCTCGCCGTCATGACCGCGGAGGGGTTCATCGCCGGCGACCGCCCGCGGGAGGAGCCGCACCACCACGGGCCGAAGGGGCGCCGGCTGCGCAAGGTCAGCCTCGACTGGATCTCACCGGCCGTCGCCCGGCGGCTGACCGGCGCGCCGGTCCTGGCGGCCTGCCTGCTGCTCATCGGCGGCGCGACGGCGATCATGCTGGCCGACCTGTCGCTGTTCCCGAGCACCGAGGTGCTGCTGTACCCGCACGGCAACTTCGCCGTGCTGAGCCTCACCGTGCTCGCGCTCACGCTCGGCGCCACGTTCCTGCACGAGCTCGCCCACGCGACCGTCGCCCGCGCCGCCGGCGTGCCCGTGACGCTCGGCATCAGCAACCTGATGTACGTGATGGTGGCCCAGACCGACATCAGCGGGCTGCGGATGGCGTCGAAGGGCCGGCTGTTCCTGGCCTTCCTCGCCGGGTCGATCGTCGACCTGGTCTCCGCGTCGCTGCTGGTGCTGACGCTGTTCGCGGACCGGCACGGGGTCATCGCGATGGCGCCCGTCGGGCGCGAGTTCGTCGGCGCGCTGCTGCTGAGCTACGTCTTCCGGGTCTTCTTCCAGTGCTTCTTCTACCTGCGCACCGACCTGTACTACCTGGTGTCCACCGCGCTCAACTGCCGCAACCTCATGTCGGACACCGAGACGATGCTGCGCAACGGCGTCCTGCGGCTCATCGGCAAGCGCGCGCACGTGACCGACCAGTCCGGGATCTCCCGGCGCGAGCGCACCGCGATCCGCACCTACTCGGTCTTCTACATCGTCGGCCGCGGCTTCGCCGTCATGACGCTGCTGACCGTCTTCGTGCCCATCATGGCCACCGTCGTCACCGAGTTCATCACCTGGACCTCCGGCGGGCGGAGCCACCTCACACCGCTCGACTTCGTGCTGATCCTGGTGCTGATGCTGGGGGTGTACGGCGTGGGCGTCGTCATGTGGGTCCGCGGCCTGATCCGCGGCCTCGTCAAGTTCGGCAGGACCGTCCGGGCATGAACAAGGGCCGCTGCGGGATCCGCAGCGGCCCTCGTCTGTGTGTTCAGCCCCGCTCGACCTCGGTCCGCAGCACCTCACGGAGCCGCGTCATGATGTCCACGACGGTCGACTCGTCGAACATGTCGGTGTAGCCGACCCGGCCGCCGATGCCGCCCGCCGGGTGCAGCTCCGCGGAGACGAGCATCCCGTCGGGGATCTGCGACCCGGCCGCCGAGCTGATCGTGCGCCGGCGGATCGCCGCGAAGCGCAGGTCGGCGACCTCGTCCTCGCCGCGCATGAAGGGCGACTGGATGACCTGGAAGACCACGGGCGCGGCCCGGGGCGTGACGACCGAGGCCATCAGCTCCGGCGCCTCCCCGGCCAGCTGCAGGAACGGCAGCTCGTGCCGGTACGCGGCGAGGCAGGAGCGGCGGACCGCGCCGACCGCGTCGGTGAACGTCTCGCAGCCGGACAGGTCGACCCGCAGCGGGGTGAAGTTGTAGAACGTGCCGATGACGTCGGCGGTCCACGCCGGCCCGCGGCCCGGCATGAACGTCGGCACCACCAGGTCGGTCTCGCCGGTCCGCTCGCGCAGCACCGTCAGGAACGCCGCCATCAGCACCATGAACGGGGAGCTGCGGCTGGTCCGCGCGAACTCCTGCACCGCCGTGTCGAGCTCGTCCTCGAACATGTACCGGTGCCAGCCGGTGGTGTACGCGCCGGTGGCCCGGGGGCGGTCGTTGGCCAGCGGGGTCATCCGCGCGCCCGCCAGCTCCTCCCGCCAGAACGCCCGCGCCGCCCGCGACTGGGCGTCGTCGGCGTGCTCGAGCTGGTGGGCGACGAACTCGCGGTACTGGCGGGCCGGCGGCAGGTCGACCGGCCGGCCCTCCTTGCGGGCGGCGTAGAACGCGGCGAGGTCCCGCATCACCAGGTGCACCGAGTAGCCGTCCACCGCGGTGTGGTGCGCCATGTAGGCCAGCACCGAGTCCTTGGCGTCGAAGCGGCCCAGGTACACCCGAAGCCCCGGGATCTCGTCGATGCCGAGCCCGTCGTCCTCCTCGATGGCGTTGATGAACGCCTCGGCGACGGCGTCACGGTCCTCGGCCGAGGGGTCCAGGTCGCTGATCACGAGCCGCGGCGCCGACGGCGGGTGGATCTCCTGGTGCGGGTCGTCGGGGTCGAGCACCAGCCTGGTGCGCAGCGTCTCGTGCCGGGCGACCACGTCGCGCATCGCACCGTGCAGCGTGTCGAGGTCGATCTCACCCTCGACCCGCCACCCGGCCACGACGGTGAAGCGGGGGCCGAACGGGCCCCATCCCCCACCGCCGTCCATGAGGCGCAGGAAGTCCAGCTGCAGCGACAGCGGCGCGCGCTCGACGCCACCGCCCGCCTCTGCGGGGATGCCGGTCATCGTCACGCCTCCTTCGGCGTCGGGAGCGACCAGTGCATGCCGTCCGCCGACGGCACCAGCCCGCCGTCGCGCACGGGCGGCGTGGGGCGGTCGCTGCGGCCGAGCGCCGCCTGGATCTGGATCTGGTGGCCCTCCTTGACGATCGACCGGACCAGCGAGGTGTTGAGGATCTCCTGGTTGCCCGCGCCCTCGACCCTGCGGTCGATCGCCGCGGACAGCTCCTGCGCCGCGGTCGCCCGCGCGGTGTACGCCTCGGGGTCGACGAGCGCGCCCTCCTGCGAGGCGCCGCCGCCGACGAGGTTGACGAACGACTCCGCCGCCGGCGTCGTCTCGGACGTCACCTTCTTCGCCTTCCAGAAGTACGACTCCTCGTCCTGGTGCATGTCGTAGAACGCGACCAGGAAGTCGTGGAAGCGGGCGTACTCGGCGCGGTACCGGTGCTCGAACTCGCTGAAGGCGGTCTCCTCGGGGATGTCGGTCCCCTCGGCCAGCGCCGTGTTCAGCGACCTCGCGGCGAGCAGCGCCCCGTACGTCGCCAGGTGCACGCCCTGGGAGAAGACCGGGTCGATGAAGCACGCCGCGTCGCCGGCGAGCACCAGACCCGGCTTCCAGAAGCGCTCCTGGAGGTAGGAGTAGTCCTTGCGGACCCGGATGTCGCCGTAGACGCCGGTCGTGACACGCGTCGCGTCGGAGAGCATGTCCGCGATGAGCGGGCACTGCTCGATCAGACCGAGCAGCGCCTTCTCCTTGTCGCCCTGGACGCGCTCCAGCTCCTCCGGCAGCAGCACCGCGCCGACACTGGTCAGGGTGTCGCTGAGCGGGATGTACCAGAACCAGCCGGCCTCGAAGGCCACGGCGAAGATGTTGCCCGAGTACGGCGGGTCGAGGCGCTTGCCGCCCTCGAAGTAGCCGAACAGCGCCAGGTTGCGGAAGAAGTCGGAGTAGACCCGCTTGCCGCCGCTGTGGCCGTGGATCCGGCTGGTGTTGCCGGACGCGTCCACCACGTACCGGCTGCGCACCTCGTGGCGCTCGCCGGCGGCGTCGGTGTAGCGCACCCCGCAGACCCGGCCGTCCTCCTCGATGACGTCGACGACCGTCGACTCCTCGCGCACCTCGACGCCCTTGGCCCGGGCGTTGTCGAGCAGGATCTTGTCGAACTTCATCCGCTCGACCTGGTAGCCGGTGGAGGACTCGCCGGCGAAGTTCTGCGACAGCGAGAAGTCGAACGTCCACGGCTCCGGGTTGCTGCCCCACCGGAACGTCCCGCCGTGCTTGATCGGGAAGCCGGCGGCGGCCAGCTCCTCGGTCACCCCGAGCAGCTTGCAGATGCCGTGCACGGTCGAGGGCAGCAGCGACTCGCCGATCTGGTACCGGGGGAACCGCTCCCGCTCCAGCACGAGCACGCGGTGGCCCTGCTGCGCCACCAGGGTGGAGACCGTGGAGCCGCACGGCCCACCGCCGACCACCACGACGTCGAAGGTTTCTGAGGTCATCTTCCGGTTCCCTTTCTAGCGCAGCTCGACGTCGGCGGCCGCGACCGCGGCGACGAACTCGCCACGGGCCAGCGCGGCGGCGACCGTCTCGATGTCGTCGGACATGTAGCGGTCGTGGTCCAGGGTCGGCACCAGCGAGCGGACGTGGTCGTAGGTCGCCTTCGCCGCGGGGCTGAGCCCGTCGTAGCGCTTGGAGATGTCGACCGCCTGCGCCGCCGCGAGGTACTCCACGGCCAGGATCTTCTCGTTGTTCTGCAGCACCCGGCGGGCGTTGCGGGCGGAGATGAGGCCCATGCTGACGACGTCCTGGTTGTCGCCGTTGGACGGCACGCTCTGCGTGCTGGCGGGGCCGATGGTGCGGTTCTCGGCGATGAGCGCGGTCGCCGGGTACTGCGCGCCCGCGAAGCCGCTGTTGAGCCCCGGGTCGCCGGCGACCAGGAACTCCGGCAGGCCGTAGGACAGGTGCCGGTTGAACAGCCGGTTGGACTGCCGCTCGGACAGCACCCCGAGCTGGGTGAGCGCGATCGTGACGAAGTCCATCACGAACGCGATCGGCTGGCCGTGGAAGTTGGCGCCGTGGAAGATCTCCTGGCCCTCGAAGAACAACGGGTTGTCGTTCGCCGAGTTCAGCTCGATGTCCAGCTTGTTCGTCGCGTGGTACAGGGTGTCGCGCACCGAGCCGAGGATCTGCGGGATCGCCCGCAGCGAGTACGCCTTCTGCAGGTAGATCTTCGTGCGCTGCACCCCGTCGGTGTGCAGCTTGCCCTCGCCGGCGGCCTTCTCGCCCGCGTCGGCGACCTGGCGGCGCAGGTCGGCGTGCTCGACGGTGAGCCGGCTGCCGGCCATCAGCGCGCGCATGTTCGCGGCCGTGTCGATCTGCCCCTGGTGCGGGCGGGCGATGTCGTGCCCGGCCGGCAGGAACGGGCTCGTGGAGCCCTGCAGCGTCTCGATGACCAGCGCGGTCACCAGCTCGTGCTGGCGCACCTGGGTCATCGCCCGGCCCACGACGAGCGCGCCGAGGCCGGTCATGCCAGAGGTGCCGTTGATGAGCGCGAGGCCCTCCTTGAACTGCAGCTGCAGCGGCTCGATCCCGTGCTCGCGCAGGACCGGCCCGGTCGGGACCTTCTTGCCGTCCTGCAGCAGGTAGCCCTCGCCGATGACGGTGCTCGCGATGTGCGACAGCGTCGCCAGGTCGCCGCTGGCGCCGAGCGAGCCGATCTCCGGGATCGCCGGCGTGAGGCCGAGGTTGAGGTACAGCGCGAGCCGCTCCAGCACGTCGGGGCGCACCGCGGAGTAGCCCTTGGCCAGGGCGTTGAGCCGGGCGGAGAGGATGGCGCGGGCCTCGTCCTCGGCGAACAGCGGGCCGACGCCGGCGCTGTGGCTGCGCACCAGGTTGGTCTGCAGCTCGGTCTCGTTCGAGGTCGACACCAGCATGTAGATCATCTCGCCGTAGCCGGTCGTCACCCCGTAGATGGGGATCTCCTGCGCGACGATGTCCTCGAACATCTTGCGGCTCTTGGTGGCCCGCTCCAGCGACGAGGCGGCGACCTGGACCGGCGCGTGCTCCTCGGCGACCCGCCTGACACCCGGGATGTCGAGGGTCTCGCCGTCGAACACGACGGCCTGTTCAGTCTGCTGATTCAACGCACTCTCCTTCGGTTCGGTGTGGCCGCGGCGGCAGGTGCCCGGCCGCGACGTCCTGGCGGGCGCCAGCGGCCACGATCGCGGTGGCCAGTCCGGTCAGCGTGGGATTGGTGAGGCACTGTTGCAGCGGCACGTCGGCGCCGAACCGCTTGCGGATCAGCCCGGCGAGCCGCAGCGCGTCCAGGGAGCCGGCGCCGGCGGCGGTGAACGACGCGCCGGGGCCGGCGGGCGGCGCCCCGAGCACGTCCTGCCACAGCTGCGCCACCGCGGTCTCCGCCCAGGTCCACGGGCGGTCCGCGGCTGGTTCCCGGCCGCCCGGCCCCTGCCGGAAGTGGGGCCGGGCGGGCAGCCGGGACCGGTCGACCTTGCCGGCGACGTTGCGCGGCAGGGGTCCGGTCATCGGTTCGAACTGCACCAGCACGAGCGCGGCGCCGAAGCGCCGGCGCAGGTGCGCGCGCCAGGCGGCGACGGCCGGGTCCGCCCCGGGCGCCGGCACCACGTGGGCGACCAGGCCGACGACGAGGCCGTCGCCGTCGGTGGCCGGCACGACCGCGCACTCGGCCACCGACTCGTGCTGGGCCAGAGCCTCCTCGACCTCGGCGACCTCGATCCGGTTGCCGAGGAGCTTCACCTGGAAGTCCTTGCGGCCGCGGAACTCCAGCCGCCCGTCGTGCCGGCGCCGGGCGAGGTCGCCGGTCCGGTACACCCCGGTCCCGGAATCCGTCCCCTCCAGCGGGCGGAACGCCGGGCCCGGCGGCAGACCGACGTAGCCGTCCGCCACGTACGGGCTGCGGATCACGACCTCGCCGGTGACGCCGTCCGGGCAGGGCCGGTCGGCCTCGTCGAGCACCAGCACCTCGCGGCCGGGGATGGCCCGCCCGATCGGGGCCATGCCGCGGACCGGCGCGTCGATCGCCGCCCACGTCGCCGCGACCGTCTCCGTCGGTCCGTACACATTGGACAGACGCAGCCCGGGCAGCGCGGCGCGCAGCCCGTCGGCGAGGGCGGCCGGCAGCGCCTCGCCCATGAGCACCAGGTGCCGCAGCGCCCCGAGCCGCCCGGCCGCGGCGGTCATCGGCGCCAGCAGCTCCTTGGCGAAGCTCGGCACCGTCTGCAGGAACGTGATCCGCTCGGTGGCGAGCCAGTCGGTGAACCGTTCGGGGTGCACGCGGACCCGCTGCGGCACGGGGCACAGGGTGGCGCCGGCGGTCAGCGTGGCGAACGCCTCGTAGAGGCTCGGGTCGTGCTCCGGGGCCACCCAGTGCGCGACCCGGGCGCCGGGGCGCAGGTCGAACGTCGTGGCCATCCACGCGGCGAACTGCGCGAACGCGCCGTGGGTCTGCGCGATGCCCTTCGGCTTGCCGGTGGAGCCCGACGTGTAGGCGACGTAGGCGATCGCCTCCCGCCGCACCACCGGGGCGGCGGGGGCGCCGGGCGGCGGGTCCGCCGTCAGGGAGCCGACGTCCAGGACGAGGCCGTGGATCTCGGCGCGGTACCAGCCGGCGAGGGCGTCGGTCTCGGCGCCGCCGTCGACCAGCAGGCACGCGGGGCGCAGCTCGCGCAGCGCGGTGCGGCCGCGCTCGCCCGCGTCGCCGGTCCCGAACCACAGCAGGTGCCCTCCGGCGCGCAGCGCGGCGAGCGACGCGACGATCTGACGCGGGCCGGGCGCCATGCGCACCGCGACGGCCCGCCCGCCGGCCCCGGCCGCGCGCAGGTGCGCCGCGACGACGGCGACGGAGCGCTCCAGGTCGCCGTACCCGAGGGACGAGCCCTCGGTCGCGACCGCGACCGTGGCCGGGATGCGGTCCGAGACGGCGCGCACCGCCTCGTGCACGAACGGCGCGTCCGCGAACC